>CAYYAV010000249.1:0-3113 GCA_964469865.1 uncultured Fusobacteriales bacterium
AATTATAGTGAAATAGATTATAAAATTTAATATAAAAAGGAGGAACTAAAGATGATTTATACAGTCTTAAAGGAGAATAGCTATCAAGATTCTATTAATCTTATGCTGTTGACAAATCATATAAGTACAATGAACGGAATTAATAAGGTTCAGGTTATGATGGGAACAGATGCCAATAAAGATATCTTTAACAGTGCAGGGCTTCTTTCAAAAGAAGCGGAAAATGCTAAGCCAAGTGACATGGTAATAGTCATGGATACTGATAATGAGATGGTAGTTGGACATGTAATGAGAGAGATTGACAAATTCCTGTCAGATCTTTCAGTTAGAAAGGAAGAAGAGGTTCAGAAAAGTGTAAAAAGCTGGAGTCAGGTTAAGGAACATATGCCGGATGCTAATCTTGCACTGATTTCAGTTCCGGGAATATATGCAGCCCTTGAAATAGAAAATGCTATTGATAATGGACTTCATGCTTTTGTTTTCAGTGATAATGTCCCTAAAGACGAAGAAGTCAGGCTTAAGAAGAAAGCACATGAAAAAGGTCTTCTTGTAATGGGACCTGACTGTGGGACAGGAATTATAAGTAATGTACCTCTCGCCTTTACTAATGCTGTCCGTTCAGGGAATATAGGTATAGTAGGAGCATCAGGGACAGGAATTCAGGAAATTTCTACTCTAATTGAAAAATTGGGTGGAGGAGTAATCCATGCCATTGGAACAGGAGGACGTGACCTTTCAACAGAAGTAGGTGCTATAACTATGAAAGACGCCCTTATAGGACTTGCATATTATAATCCTGTAGAAGTAATAACGGTAGTTTCTAAGCCGCCTGCTAAAGAGGTAAAAAAAGAAGTTATAGATATTCTCCATAGTTTAAATAAACCTGTAGTAGCTATATTCTTAGGAGAAAAACCTGAATATCATGAAGGTAACGTATATTTTGCACATACACTGGAAGAGGCAGCCCGTATTTCAGCAGATCTGGCAAAAGGTGAAAAAGTTAAGAAAAACTATTATGAAAAGCTGGAAAAGAGTATGAAAGATGATGAAATTTCATTTAAAGCTGTCAAGGGTCTTTATTCAGGGGGTACATTGGCATATGAAGCAGCAATGCTTGTTTCAGAGACTTTAAATCTGTCATGTGATACTAAGGAAACAGGATATATGTTAAAAACAGACGGATTTGAAATTATAGATCTTGGAGATGATATCTATACTCAAGGTAAACCCCATCCGATGATTGATCCAAGTATACGTATAGAAAAGCTGAAAGAATTTGGAAATGATAAGAATACAGGAATTATACTTCTTGATATAGTATTAGGATATGGTGCCCATGAAGATATGGCAGGAGAACTTGCCCCTATTATAAGACAAATCCTAGATGAGGCAAAATCAGAAGGAAGGAAACTGTATATAATTGGTACAGTATGTGGAACTAAGGGAGACCCTCAGGATTATGTGAAGTCACAGACAGTATTAGAAGAGGCCGGAATGATCGTAAAAGAAAGCAATGTACAGGCTGTAAGGCTGGCACTGAATCTTATGGGAAAAGATATGATTGAAGCTGATAAGGAATTAAGGGAATATAAAGGAGAGATAAAGCCATTGCCGGAATTAAGTCCTGCCATATCTGAACTCCTTTCAGAAAAACCTAGGATTGTAAATATAGGAATTAAAGGATTTACAGAACCGGTACATAAATATGGAGGAAAAGTAGTTCAGTTCGACTGGAAGCCTATAGCTGGAGGTAATCAGAAACTTATTAAAATTTTACAGAAATTAAATAGAATGGAAAAACTTGAAGAGGAAAATATGACTGTAGTAGAAGCCATGAAAGATTCAGCACCTTATCTTATAGATATTGTTCCTGCATATACAGTTATACCTGAACTGGAAGGGAAAGTACTTCTTCATGCAGGCCCTCCAATAGAATACAGTGAAATGACAGGACCGATGCAGGGATCATGTATAGGAGCAGCTCTTTTTGAAGGATGGGCAAATGATGAAAGTGAAGCACGTAGACAGCTTGAAAATAAAGAAATAAAATTTATACCTTGCCATCATGTAAAAGCGGTAGGTCCTATGGGTGGAATAACTTCAGCTAATATGCCTGTACTGGTTGTAGAGAACAGGCTTACAGGAAACAGATCTTACTGTACAATGAATGAAGGAATAGGAAAAGTATTGCGTTTTGGTGCATATTCTGAAGAAGTTGTAAATAGGCTTAAATGGATGAGGGATATTTTAGGCCCGGTTCTCGGAAAAGCAATAAGGCAGGTTGAAGGAGGAATAAACCTGAATGTAATAATTGCAAAAGCTATAACTATGGGGGATGAGTTCCATCAGCGTAATATAGCTGCCAGTCTTCTTTTCCTGAAAGAAGTTACTCCGCTCATAGTCCTTCTTGATATAGATGATAATATGAAGAAGGAAGTTATCCAGTTTTTAGCTAATACAGACCAGTTCTTCCTGAATATTATGATGGCAACGGGAAAAGCCATTGTAGACGGAGCAAGGCTTAATAAAGTGGGAACTGTAGTTACTACAATGACCCGTAATGGGAAGGATTTCGGAATACGTATAAGTGGACTGGGAGATCAGTGGTTCACTGCTCCGGTTAATACTCCTAAAGGGCTATTCTTTACAGGATTTACTCAGGATGATGCCAATCCTGATATAGGAGACAGCGCCATTACTGAAACAGTAGGAGTAGGAGGAATGACTATGATTGCAGCTCCGGGAGTAACGAGATTTGTAGGAGCCGGCGGTTTCAATGATGCACTTAAAGTAAGTGATGAAATGAGTGAAATATGCATTATACATAATCCTAATTTTACAATTCCAACATGGGATTTTAAAGGAGCCCCTTTAGGAATCGATATAAGAAAGGTAGTTGAAACAGGAATAACTCCTGTTATAAATACAGGGATAGCCCATAAGAATGCCGGAGTAGGTCAGGTAGGGGCAGGAACTGTAAGAGCTCCTCTGGAATGTTTTGAAAAAGCTCTGGTTGCATATGCCGAGCATATAGGTCTGGATATGGATTAATGGACAGGAACAAGGAGAAAGGATATACAGAGGGCATTAGCAGGCTGATGCTCCTGTATATG
>CAYYAV010000250.1:0-3106 GCA_964469865.1 uncultured Fusobacteriales bacterium
GACAGGGACTGAAGGAGAACATGGTCTCAGCAGATGAGCTGATGGAAAAAAAGAGAGGTTGGAGCTGGACGGACAGTGCCGGTCTGGCATCATTTCTTCTACAGATGTCAACAAGTGATCTGAGTGACCTTGATAATTTAAAGAGACAGAAAGATGAACTTGATAGACTGTTTAATAGGAATAATAGCTATCCGTATAGTGAGGAGTATTTAGAAAAGAAAAAAGACGAAGTATCAAAAATGTTAAAAGAATCATGGAATCAATTTGTAGAGGATATGAGGACAGTTAATTTAGGAAATGGTTCTGGTATGATGAATGAAGGCTTAAGGGCTGCTAGACAGAATTCCGCAGAATATAATTCTAAATTAAGAATCAAAAGTTAATAAAACTAAAAATAATAAAATATGACAGGAGATAAAATTATGAAAAAAATAATAGTAATGATGTTATTGATGATGATAACCATAGGTTGTGAATTGTTTGATAGTGAAAGATTAGATAGAATTGAAAGAGAAAATGAAGAGAGAGGTCGTGTTTGTGAAAGGAATGAAAAAGGGTATTGGTCTTGTTTTGATACAAAGTAGGAAATAACCCCAGCCTACAAAATTTCCCGAAGGAATATGAAATTATGGCGAACAGGAAAACGGCTGTCTGAACGGAGAGAGTTTGCCGTTTTTCCGCCATAATGAATATTCAGAGGAGAAGAAATTTTGTCAGCTGGTAGCAGGAGCATGAGGGCGGCGAAGAGCCCTCATAATTTTTTAACAAGTTCAATGAATGAAAGTCTAAGGGCAGCAAGACAGAATGCACAGCAAGATATAGAGAATACGAAAATAGAAAAAGTTAAATAATCAAATACAAAAAACTAATAAAATATAATAGGAGACTGATATTATGAAAAAGATATTAATAATAATGATAATGATGATGAGTGTAGTAGGTTGTGCATTACTTGATGCAGAATTATATGAAGAGGTAAAAAAAGATAGAGAAGAAAGAGGGACAGAATGTTATAAAAAAGGAGGATACTATTACTGTGAAGATACATATAGTGACTAACACCAGCCTATAGAATTTCCCGAAAGAATATGAAATTATGGCGGTTAGGAAAACTGCTGTCTGAACGGAGAGGGTTTGACGTTTTCCCGCCATAATGAGTATTCAGAGGGAGAGAAATTCTGTGAGCCGGGAGCATGAGGGCGGCAATGAGCCCTCATACTTTTTATTATCCCATTTCCTATATATCGAACTACATCCTGTCTACAGTCTTTATTCCCAGAAGATATAATCCTGTTTTTAGTATATAGGCAGTTTTTTCCGAAAGGAGTATCCTGGCGTCCATAATTTCCTTATCTTCTTCTTTCAGTATGGACCTTGAGTTATAAAAACTGTTGAACAGCTTTGCCGTATCGAAAAGATAATCGGCTATGACATTAGGTTTATAT
Organism: uncultured Fusobacteriales bacterium; assembly: GCA_964469865.1. Taxonomy (GTDB): domain Bacteria; phylum Fusobacteriota; class Fusobacteriia; order Fusobacteriales; family Leptotrichiaceae; genus JAGOWQ01. The sequence continues at coordinate 1,446 of CAYYAV010000250.1, forward strand.
GCTTCATAGGCTTTTGCGACAGCCTGTGGAAATTTCAGCAGGGCAGTTGCCAGTTCCCTTTCAGGATCATCTGTATTTTTAAGGATAATATTGTCACCTATGACTGAAATATTTTCCTTTTTCAGTTTCCTGAATATCGACTGTATCCTTGCATAGGTATATTGGAGATAGGGACCTGTATTCCCCTCGAAACTTAGGACTTTGTCCCATGTGAACATTATATCTGAAGTCCTGTTCTGGCTGAGGTCAAAATATTTTATGGCTCCTGTTCCCACGATTTCTGCAATTTTTTCCTTTTCATCTTCTGGGATTTCCGGATTCTTTTCATTTATGACGGATTTCACCTGTTTCTTTGCCTCATCTAGCAGGTCGATAAGCCTGATGATATTTCCGCTACGTGAAGAAAAAATCATTCCGTCACCGAATCTCATGATACCGAAATAGACATGGAATTTTTCATAGTCATAAGGTTCACCAAGCATTTCAGCAATCTCAAAAACCTGCTTAAAATGGTTCTGCTGACGTTCATCAGTAATATAGACGGCTTTATCTACTTTTAATTCATTTTTCCTGAACCTGATTGTAGCTAAATCAGATGTGGCATACAGGAAGCTTCCGTCTTTTTTCTGGACAAGGGCAGGAGGAAGCTTATCTCCTTCAAAGAATACTACAAGTGCACCCTGATCTTCACGGGCAATACCTTTTTCTTTCAGCTCTTCAAGAATAGAGGGCATCATATCATTATAGAAGGATTCACCAAAATAATGGTCAAAGGAGATATCAAGCCGGTCATATACTTTATTATATTCCTGCAGGGAGATTTCAATAAATTCTTTCCAGAGCCTGTAATTCTTTGCATCCCCCGACTGCAGTTTCTTCAGTTCCTCCCTTGCGATGTCTTCCAGTCCGGGATTTTTTTTTGCTTCTTCGGAAAACAGTACATAGATTCTTTCGAGTTCTCCTATAGGATCTTCATTATATGCCGCCCTGTCAAGCCATCTGTCATATGCAGCAATAAGTTTTCCGAACTGTGTTCCCCAGTCACCTATATGGTTATCCGAAATGGTCCTAAATCCTATATAGGAAAGTATCCTCTTTACAGCATCCCCTATAATGGTACTTCTCAGGTGTCCTATATGCATACGTTTTGCTATATTTGGAGAGGAATAGTCAATTATTACGGATTTATCAGTATCCAGGAAAGAAAAATCATAGCCCTCTTTCCCTATTTTTTTAATTTCACTATTCAGGAAGCTGTTCTTCAGGTATATATTGATAAAACCGGGTCCTGCTGCTTCCAGCTTCTCTATAAGGTCGTTTTTCCTGAAGTTATTAATAATGATGTCTGCTATTTCTCTTGGTTTTTTCCCTATAATCTTAGAGGCTACCATAGCAAAGTTTGTCTGGAAATCCCCGAATTCTTTCTTGGTCGAGTTTTCTATAGAAATTCTATCGGTGAGGTCATTGTTAAAAATCGTGTTAATATTTTCTGAAAATATTTTTTTTAATTGAACAGTAAGTAACTCCATATCAATCTAGTATATATATTATAAAATATATATCTCCTTTCCTATAAGCATTTATTTATACATTATTATTATATACTAAATTGATAAATTTTACAATTATTTAGCTGTATAATAGGGTTATATATAAGATAA
>CAYYAV010000251.1:0-3106 GCA_964469865.1 uncultured Fusobacteriales bacterium
ACTCCGATAGCACATATATGGTACTCTAAAGGCACTCCTAATAAAATGAGCCTTTTACTGGGAATCAGCACAAAAGAACTGGAATCGGTATTGTATTTTTCAAGGTATATTGTAACCGATAAAGGTGAAACGGAACTAGAAAAAGGACAGATACTGACTGACAGAGAATATAAAATGTATGAGAATCAATATAAAAATGGATTTACAGCAAAGATGGGAGCAGAAGGAATTTTAAAGCTTCTTGAAGAAATAGATCTGAAAAAGCTTGAAAATGAGTTAGAAAATGAAATGGATGTTGTAAATTCATCTCAGAAAAGGAAAAAAATAGTCAAAAGGCTAAAAATAGTGAGAGATTTAATAATTGCGGGAAACAGGCCTGAATGGATGATCCTGACAATACTTCCGGTAATTCCTGCTGATTTAAGACCTATGGTACAGCTGGACGGTGGAAGGTTTGCAACATCTGATTTAAATGATCTCTATAGAAGAGTTATAAACAGGAATATAAGGCTTCAAAAACTAATGGCTATAAAAGCTCCTGAGATAGTGATAAAAAATGAAAAAAGGATGCTCCAGGAAGCAGTTGATGCCCTGATAGATAACGGCAGAAGGGGAAAACCGGTAGTTACTCAAAATAATAGGGAATTAAAGTCCCTATCTGATATGCTGAAAGGAAAACAGGGAAGATTCAGGCAGAATCTTCTGGGGAAGAGAGTTGACTATTCAGGAAGGTCTGTTATAGTAGTAGGTCCTAACTTAAAAATGAATCAATGTGGACTTCCGAAAAAAATGGCATTAGAATTATATAAGCCTTTTCTTATGAGGGAACTCGTAAAGAGAGAGCTGGCATCTAATATAAAGATAGCTAAGAAAATGGTTGAAGAAGAAGACGAGAATGTGTGGGAACTTATTGAAGAAATAATAAAAAATCATCCGGTACTCTTAAATCGTGCCCCTACACTCCATAGACTTTCTATTCAGGCATTTGAGCCTACATTGATCGAAGGAAAAGCTATAAGACTGCATCCGTTAGTGTGTTCTGCATTTAATGCTGATTTTGATGGAGACCAGATGGCTGTTCACTTGGTTTTATCCCAGGAAGCCCAGATGGAGGCCAAACTTCTGATGCTTGCAACAAATAATATAATAGCACCTTCAAGTGGTAAACCTATAGCCGTACCTTCGCAGGATATGGTAATGGGATGCTATTATATGACAAAGGAAAGGAAAGGAGAAAAAGGGGAAGGAAAATATTTTTCAAGTAAGAATCAGCTGATTACAGCCTATCAGACAGGCCAGGTAGATACTCATGCCATAGTGAATGTAAGAATTGACGGGGAAATGGTGGAAACAACTCCAGGAAGGCTGATTTTTAATACAATGCTTCCTAAGGAAGTAAGAAATTATGGTATAACTTTCGGAAAGGGAGAACTTGGAAAACTGATAGCTGACTTGTACAAAAAGTTTGGATTTGACAGGACTTCACAGCTGATAGATAAAATAAAGGATTTTGGATTTCATCATGGAACTTTGGCCGGGATTACAGTAGGAATAGAGGACCTGGAAATACCGGTTACTAAGAAAGCTATACTGGAAACAGCAGAAGAGCAAGTTGCAGAAATAGAGGAACAATATAAGACCGGGAAAATAATTGATGCGGAAAGATACAGAAGGACAGTGGCAATATGGTCAGAAGCAGTAGATAAGGTAACTAAGGATATGATGGATAATCTTGATGAGTTCAATCCTGTATATATGATGGCAAATTCCGGTGCCAGGGGATCTATAGCACAGATGAGGCAGCTTGGAGGAATGAGAGGACTAATGGCAGACACTCAAGGTAGAATTATTGAAATGCCTATTAAAGCTAATTTCAGGGAAGGATTGAATATACTGGAATTTTTCATGTCGTCTCACGGAGCAAGAAAGGGTCTGGCAGATACAGCATTGAGAACTGCAGATTCAGGATACCTGACTCGTAGGCTTGTCGATATATCCCATGAAGTGATAGTAAATCATGATGACTGTGAAACTAAAGAGGGAATTGTAGTATCTGATCTGGTGGATGCAGGAAATGTAATCGAAAAATTAAGTGAAAGGATATACGGAAGAACTCTGGCAGAAGACCTTATCTTTAACGGGGAAGTAATCGCCCCAAGAAATACACTGATTATGGATGATCTGATTAAGAAGATTGATGAACTGGAAATAAGGGAAGTAAAAATAAGGACACCTTTAACATGTAAACTGGAAAAAGGGGTATGTAAGAAATGTTATGGGCTAGATCTTTCAAATCATAAAGAGATACTCAAAGGAGAAGCGGTAGGAGTCATAGCTGCACAATCAATAGGAGAGCCCGGAACACAGTTGACAATGCGTACATTCCATACAGGAGGAGTTGCTACAGCTGCCACAGTACAGTCAGACTATAAAGCTGATACTTCGGGAAAAGTAAAGTTTAAAGATATAACTATACTTGAAGATGAAAATTCAGGAGAAAAAAGGAATATTGTAGTTTCTCAGACTGGAAGACTGATAATAGGGAAATATAGACATGAAATTCCATCAGGAGCAGAACTTAAGGTAAAAGATGGAGATTCAGTAAAAAAAGGGCAGATCTTAGTGACATTTGATCCTTATCAGATTCCTATTATAGCATCTGAATCCGGAAAAATAGAATTTAGGGATATTTATGTAAGGGAAAATGTGGATGTTAAATATGGAGTCACAGAAAGCATAGCTATAAAACCTGTAGAAAGCAGTGATGTCAATCCTAGGATAATAATATACGGAACTAAAAATAAGAAACTTGAAGAAAATATTCCTTATGGTGCCTATTTAATGGTTAAAGAAGGCGAACATGTCAAGAAAGGGCAGACTATAGCAAAGATTCTTAAGACAGGAGAAGGAAATAAGGATATTACCGGGGGTCTTCCAAGGGTACAGGAGTTATTTGAAGCTAGGAATCCTAAAGGGAAAGCTACATTATCTGAAGTAGCTGGAAGAGTCATTTTTTCTGACAGGAAGAAGAAGGGAATGAGGCTGATACTGATAGTGGATCCTGAAACAGGTGAAGAGATAAAAGAATATACTGTACCTGTAGGAG
>CAYYAV010000252.1:0-3102 GCA_964469865.1 uncultured Fusobacteriales bacterium
TGTTAGGTTCTATTCTTATATACCTTGCTTTAAAAGCACAATTAGATGCTAATACTATTATTCAAAATCAAGTTAATGAAGACAATAAGCAGTCATTAATAAGACATGATTTGGAACAAATACATGAGTTGTATTCTTTTTTTCAAAATAACATCAAAAGCTTTAGCTATGATAAAGATTTTAGTGGTAGAAGCAGTTTAATTTTTGGAAAGAGAGCAATAAAACATTTTTTTCAAGATATTGAAGATATGAATGTTAATATTCATAATGATGATGATATTCTAAAAATTGACGGAGTTAGAGAAATATTGGGCATCATAAACAGTGCTAAATTAATTTTACAAAAAAACAAAAATTCAAAGCTAGCTAAAGAAGATAAAGAGTTTTATAATACATTAATTTATCACGAATTGGTTTTTAGCATTTTCCCTGCGAAAGAAATTGAAAATGAAGACCCATTAGCATTAAAAAAGTGTACCATTTGCGAAATTTATCATGGGAATTTTCCTCCTTTAATCTTTCATAAAATACAAGAACTTAAAAAAGAATTATAATACTAAAAAATACAAAATGATAGACAAAAAAGAATTAAAAAAGTTTTTAATTGAAAACGAAACGCATACTATAGAAAATACAGAAGAAAAGCTATTAGATTTTGTAAAAGGTACTATGCTTAACAGAAATGATGTTATTGACCAAGATGACCAATCGCATCATAGGCAAGAAGAAAGATTAAGAAAACAATTAGACAAACAGGTGCATGATCACCATCATCATCTTGAAGAAATTGAAGCATTAAATTTTAATCCCTCCCAAGTGGTTGAACCAGGAGCCGTTATAAAAGTAAATGATAACTATATGGTAATTGCAACTGCTGATGGAAATTTTACATTTGAGGGTAAAAACTTCATCAGTATATCGACAAAAGCGCCTATTTATCAATGCATGATGGGCAAGAAAAAAGGAGACGTGTGTAGTTTTAATAATAATGATTTTAAAATCGAAGAAATTTACTAATTATGAAAGCAATATTTAACGGGGAAACTATAGCGGAAAGCAATGAAACAATAGTTATCGAGGGGAATCATTATTTTCCACCAAATAGTTTAAAAAAAGAGTTTTTTAAAGAAAGTAATACCCACTCTACTTGCCCATGGAAAGGATATGCATCTTATTTTACAGTAGAAGTAAACGGAACAACAAATAAAGATGCTGCTTGGTATTACCCAGACCCTTCTGATAGAGTAAAAGAAATAAAAGACTATGTTGCATTTTGGAATGGTGTAAAAATAATTGAGTAATTCTATTCTGTATTAAATGTATACTAAAATATCCTTAAATGATTTCGAAGTATTAGTGAGGCTTCCAGTAGATTTTTCCGATGAAAATGAATATCCCATTTTTATTGGCATTTCTGGAGGAAATCAATCAGTTGAAACTGTAATGTATAGTGCAAATGTATATTTTAATACATCCTACTTTCAAAACTATATTCAAATAATTCCTATTAATAATAATGATCGCAATTTTAAAGATTATTCTACCGATGAAATAGACGGTTTTATTAATGCAATTATGAATTATTTTCCTTGCACAATAAGTAACTGGGTTGTTGCGGGAAGTTCTAATGGAGGGAGAGCGATTTTTAATATTGTGGCTCACAAGCCAAAGCTTTTCCAGTATGTAGTTGCGTTCCCAGGAGGTTTATTTGCAAATATTCCGAATGAGAATTGGTCGCACTTGAGTGTGGTATTAGCCAATGGGAAAAAAGATAGCTCTAGTTGGCTTTTAGAAGCAAAGACGTCTTATGATAAATTGGTTCCCATTGTGAAACATATTGAATTGATGGTGATATCTGGACAAAAGCATATTTTTTCAGAGAATTATGATATAAATGAAGTTTATTCTAAACTGTTTCTAGCGACAAAGAATGATTGAAAAATTAAAGGATACTATAGCTGATTGTATAATTTGTGCAAATTTTTTACCAAACAGACCGCGGCCGATTGTTCAATTTTCAAGCAAAAGCAAGCTACTAATTATTGCGCAAGCACCAGGACAAAAAGCCCATGATAGAGGAATTCCTTTTGATGATTTAAGTGGAGACAATCTTAGATCGTGGCTCGGTGTCTCGAGGGAACAGTTTTATAATCCAGAATTGTTCGCTATTATGCCAATGGGGTTTTGTTTCCCTGGTAAAGGAAAATCTGGAGACTTGCCACCAAGAAAAGAATGTGCACCACAATGGCACAATAAAATAATGGAGCAGATGAAAAACCTAGAACTTATCATTCTTGTTGGAAAATATGCTCAAGAGTATTATTTAAAAGATAATCCATATAAAAATTTAACTGAAACAGTCATTAGCTATCAAGAATTTCTACCCAAATATTTTCCATTAGTTCACCCCTCTCCACTTAATTTTAGGTGGCATGGAAAAAACAAATGGTTTTTGGAAAGTATAACCCCCGAATTAAAAAAAATGGTAGCTACTATTTTAATGGAAACAGAAGAGCAAAACTCAATGTGTTAAATGTTTAAAACCTGGGTTAATCTATTATTATTTGCCTTAAATTATGCAAATAAACACTAATGAAAACAAATAATTAGCTATAGATCAAAATAAAACTATATACAAATACATGAATATTTTACACTTACGAAAGAAATTTATAGCGGTGAGAGCCAATTTTGAAAAATTATGCGCTCCATTGTTAATTGAAGATTATTCTGTACAACCTATTGATTTTGTTTCGCCACCCAAATGGCATTTGGCCCATACCACTTGGTTTTGGGAAGCCTTTGTGTTAACAAAGTATGTAGCAGATTACAAAGTGTTTAATGATGATTTCTCTTATTTGTTCAATAGTTATTATAACAATGTTGGAGAAAGAGTTTTACGTCCCTTACGAGGAGTAATGACAAGACCTCCAGTTGAAGACGTTTATACTTATAGAGACTATGTTACTAAGGCAATGGAAACATTTTTAGAGCGTGATTTGGAAAAAGAAATCTTAGACATTATCGCTGTAGGAATCAATCATGAAGAACAACATCAAGAATTGTTTGTCTATGATATTAAATATATTTTAGGACATCAAC
>CAYYAV010000253.1:0-3094 GCA_964469865.1 uncultured Fusobacteriales bacterium
TATTAGCTATTATGAATACAGGCTTCCCCTTTACTTTTTCTGATTCTTCTACTGCATCCCTTATCTGTTCTATATCATGTCCGTCTATTTCAACAGTATGCCACCCAAATGATTTTATTTTATCCTTAACAGGTTCCAGGTTCATAATCTTATTGACGTTATCTTTGGAAGATAACCTGTTATAATCTAGAATCGCCACAAGGTTATCCAGTCTATAGTGACTACCGCTCATCAGTCCTTCCCATATCTGCCCTTCCTGCATTTCTCCGTCTCCTAGAATCACATATATCCTTTCTTCCCTCTTCTTAAGTTTTTTCCCTAATGCCATTCCTATTCCTATAGATAGCCCCTGTCCAAGAAGCCCTGTATTTGCGTCCAGTTCAGGTATCTTTTTCCTGTCAGGATGTCCCTGAAGCCTGGAATCTATTTTTCTGAAAGTATTTATTTCATCTGCTTCTATATGACCTAAATCCATTAATACCGAATATATCGCAGGTGTCACATGTCCCTTAGACAGTACCAGTCTGTCCCTTTCCTCATTATTCAGATTAATCTTACAGTTATAAAGATAATTCAATATATCTATACAGGATAATGATCCTCCCGGATGTCCTGCCTTTGCCCTATAGACAAGTTCAATAATCGTTTTCTTATATTTTCTAGATTTTTCCTCTAGAATTTCCAGATTATAGTCCATACCCTTCTCCTTTCATGCATATTATCTTCCCAGCATTTTTCCTAAATAATATAATGTAAGCCCTAATACAACAAAGTCTGTTTCTGGGAATGTTGTACCCTTCAGACCTATAATTTCCATAATCGGATATAGAAGAGCAGGTCCTATTGCTATAAGTATTCCTGTTACAAATCCACCTGCTACTGCACCTTTCCATCCTCCTGTAGCATTACCGAATACACCTGCAGTTGCACCTATAAAGAAATAAGGGATGGCAACCGGTATAATTACAGTCATTCCAAGTACTGCCAGTATTACCATACATAAAAGACCACCTAGATATGCTGACAGAAATCCTACAACTGTTGCTGTAGGAGCATAAGGAAATACAACAGGACAGTCCAGAGCAGGTTTTGCATTAGGTATAAGTTTTTCAGATATTCCTACAAAAGCTGGAACTATTTCCCCTAAGAGCATTCTCACTCCTGTTATTATAATATACAGGGCAGCAGTAAAAGTTAACGACTGAAATAATGGATATACAAACCAGCTCACTCCTCCTGATAGAGTTTCTACTTCCTGCTTTCCGGCTGCAAATGCTGCTATATAGAAAAATATTATTATAGACAGGCTAACAGATACTATATAATCTTTAAATATTGACAGCCATCCAGGTAATCTGAGCTTTTCTGTGCTTTCCTCAGGATTTCCTATTTTCCCGCCTAGCCATCCTGACAGTGCATAAGCTATTGTTACGTAATGTCCCATAGCTATATCATCTCCTCCAGTAACTTTCCTCATGTACGGCTGTGCCAATGCAGGATACAGGGCCGCTGCCAGTCCAAGTATAATTCCACCTAAAATTATAGTTATTGTATCACTAAAATTCAGTGCCTTGAATATTATTGTCAGTAATGCAGCCAGATACAGATTATGCTGTCCTGTCAGGAAGATATATTTAAATTTAGTAAATCTTGCTACTAACAGATTACAAAGGAAACCAAGAACCATAACCAGAGCCACAACTGTAGCAAACTTCGTCTGAGCAAGTGCAGTCACAGCTTCTGCCAAAGGAAGTACCCCTTTAAGCCCGAAGCCTTTTGCAAACAGTTCCTGAAAATTATTCAACGCTGATACAGCTATTCCTGATCCACCTGCAAAAATCAGGAATCCTACTATTGCTTTCAGCGTTCCCGTTATAATTTTTTCCGGTGATTTTTTCTGTAATGAAAGTCCTAAAAGTGCCATTAACCCTACTAAAATAGGAGCAGAACCTAACAAATCAAACACTACTATTTTCATTAATTCCATATCTATCACTCCTTACATTTTATTTACATAGCTTATCTATTCAGATATTTTTCCAGTTTTTCCTTCATTTCATTCTTGTTTATTAAATCATCAATCCCTATGACATACTTGACTTCATTTTTTATCTGTTCAACCAGGTCAGACATTGTAACGACAAAATCAACATCATAATTGTTTATTGCACTTAAAACATCATGTTCCAGTTCTATAGGAAACTTATTCTCACTGATAACCTGTTCCAGTTTTATTCTAAGCATCATACTGCTTCCCATTCCTGTCCTACATACTACTAATCCTCTTTTCATGATAAACACTCTCCTATCCTGTTTATATAGTTTTCTATTATTCTGATATTTTCCTGATTATTTCCTGAATTTTCTTCAACTAGCCGAAAAAATTCCCTGTCTTCTATTATACTTATTATTAAATTTATAAGGTCAATATGCTCTTCTGATGTCTTTGACATTAGAAATATCATATATTTTACAGGGTCATTCTCTTTACTTCCAAAATTAACCCCTTTTTCAAGCCGTATAAAACTGAATCCTGTTTTTTTTACTCCTTCATCCGGTCTTACATGAGGAATCGCTATTCCCTTAGTTATTATATAATATGGTCCTTCTTTTTTAGTAATTTCAATAAGTGTTTTAATATACCGGTCTTCTATATATCCTTCTTCTAATAAGACTCCACCTCCTTTCATCAGTGCCTCTTCCCATGTATCAGCTTTCAAATTAAGATTTATCAGCCTACTATTTATCTTTTCCATTCTCCTTCACCTCAGCTTTAATTTCTGCTAATAAGTTTAAAAGCTTTTTCTCATCTTTTACTTTTGTTAGCTTATCTGAAAACTTTTCCAGTATCATTAATATTTTTTCTATTATTTTCAGATTATCTTTTTTTTCCTTGGAAGAAAGAAAAAATAAAATCTTTACATCCTTATTTCCAGGGAATTTTACCCTGTGTTTTAGAACAACTGTTGCAATACCTTTCTCATACACATTTTCACTCGATTCAGCATGAGGTATTGCAATATCTTTTGTTACTACCATCGACGGTTCGTGAAAACGATCATGACGATAAAGATATACAATGGCAGGAAAGAGC
>CAYYAV010000254.1:0-3083 GCA_964469865.1 uncultured Fusobacteriales bacterium
TATCCCTGCTGAATCATATCCTCTGTACTCAAGTTTCTCTAATCCGTCAATTACAAAATCCTGGGCGTTCTGTGACCCAATATAACCTACTATTCCACACATAATCTTCTCCTTTAATATTCTGCATAATATCTGGAAAATAATCACTACAGTATTTTTGTCGTTATAATCACTTATAATTTTGTACACTGTTCAGGTTGTGATCACCTAAAGAGTACCCGCCGAATTTTCGATAACTCTTTTTCCTCGTCACCTTTAAGATATGTTATAAATTAATTATATTTTCCCGAATATCTTCCAATATTAATTTAATAATTCTTTAAAGGTCTGGCGCTTTTATATTTTTTATTTTCCAGTCAAAGAATTATATCAGATTTACAGATCTTTTTCAACTTTTATATATTTTTATTACAAGGTATATGTTAATTCTATATTAAAACTAATAAAAAAATATATACAATCTCTCTTCTTCATGATATAATTTCCAAAAATATGTCTACTATTAAAGGAGCTGATACAAATGAAAATAACTATCCTCATTATGATAAATCTTATCATGATTTCATCCTTTTCTTTTTCCATAGGAGGCTTAGAACAACCACTTACAACAGATGGAAATCCTAATTTTGAAAAAATCATCGATAAGGTATGGGCTTTCCCTGATACTCCTGATTCTTTTCAGATAACAAAGGAAGGAAACGGATATTCTATAACACACTTCTCATTTGATGAAGAGACAGAATCAGAAACTGAACAGACAACAAAAATAAATATATATAAGGACATATATCTGCATGACGGTACCTACTATTATGCCTATGATACAAAATTTAAATCAGCAGTAATAATCGATCCGTCTGATTTGAAAATTATATTTCCAGCTGATATGATAACCGATTAAAAATAAGGAACTTAATACCTTTTATTTTTTAATATTTCTGTAATCCTTAATTTTTCTTTATCTTTACCGTAACCCTATAATTATATTATACTTAATATTATAGGAATGACTGCTGCAAATAATATTGTACTTGTAGTCACCACATTTGTTGCATATTTCACATCTCCTCTGGCCTCATGGACTAATATAGGAAGAACCGCAAATACAGGAGCTGAACTTTGAATCATATAAGTCTTCACATCCAGTTCCGTAAACTCTCCTGAAACTGCATTACCTATCATAATCATACTCATCATTATAACAGGCGAAAATATAAACCTGCAGATGAGAGCCAGTACTGTATCCCTGTCAAAATGTATACTATGAAGTCCTGCATCTGCCAAAACTATTCCTATATACATAAGAGATAAAGGAGTTACTATACTTCCTATATAATTTAATGTAGAAGATATAAAATCAGGGACTTCTATCCTAAACAGTAAGAATAATAATGCTGTCATAAACCCTATTAATGGTGGAGATAATAATTTTTTCCAATCAAATTCTGATTTTCCTTTATTTTCATTTTCTATATTAAAAATAGGATCATTTGCAACACAGAATGCTCCAAGAGTCCAGATTGATACAGTATTTGTAATATAGTACATTAAATAATAAGGCATACTCTCTTCTCCAAATAATGCAATATTTAACGGCATCCCTATGAAAATCGTATTGGCATTGACTACTGCATTTATAAATGTACCTCTTCGTCCATTCCTTATCTTAAAAATTTTTACCATTAGAAATGCAATAATATACCCTAATATCACTGAGGCAAAGGTATACAGAAGCCTATCAGATAACTTGATTAGCTCTCTTAATTCCAGATATTTAAGTACAGAATAAAAAATTGAAGCAGGCAATGCTATATTAGTTATCAGTTTTGAAATATTTGCACTGAAACTGTCATGAAACCAGTTCCTTTTTCTTAAAATATAGCCTAGGCCTATTATAAAGATTATTCCAAATATACTTTTTAGTGATGTTAAAAATATCATCATTTTCACTTCCTTCTATATATTTAGAAAAGACAGCCACCAAGGGCTGTCTTAACTTTAATATTATTCTAGAATCTTTAAAATCTAAATTCATATTAGACATTTATCTTAATCTGGGTATTAATATATCGGTTATTTTATCCATGGCATGAGTTTTCTTAATTCTGATCCAACTTTTTCCAGTTCATGATTAGCTGCCTCTTCCCTCTTTGCTTTTAAGAAAGGCTGTCCGGCTTTTGAATCGGCAAGGAAATCGTCAGCAAATTTTCCACTTTGAATATCTTTTAATACTCCTCTCATAGCTTCCTTTGTTTCAGCAGTAATTATTTTTGGACCAGTTACAAAATCTCCATATTCTGCTGTGTTTGATATTGAATGTCTCATTTTTGCCAGTCCACCTTCATAAATAAGGTCAACTATAAGCTTCATTTCATGAAGACACTCAAAGTATGCATTTACAGGATCATAACCTGCTTCTGTCAGCACTTCAAATCCTACTTTTATGAGTTCTGTAACTCCACCACATAGTACCGCCTGTTCTCCAAACAGATCTGTTTCTGTTTCCTGCTTAAAGTTTGTTTCAAGGATTCCTGATCTTCCACCTCCTACACCTGATGCCCATGCCAATGCCACTTCCTTAGTGTCTCCACTTGGATTCTTTTCTACTGCTATCAGGCAAGGAACCCCGCTTCCTTCCTGAAATGTCCTTCTTACCAGATGCCCAGGTCCTTTTGGAGCAACCATGAATACATTTATATCTTCTCTAGGAACTATTTTGCCAAAATGGATATTAAACCCGTGTCCAAATCCTAAATAAGCCCCTTCTTTTAAGTTAGGTGCAACATCATTTGCATATGTGTCAGCCTGAAGTTCATCTGGAATTAAAATCATAACTATATCTGCATCTTTGACAGCATCTGCAGTTTCTTTCACTACAAATCCTGCTTCTTCTGCAACTGTCCAAGATTTGGAACCTTTTCTAAGCCCTATTGTAACATCCATACCGCTTTCCTTCAAGTTTAGTGAATGTGCATGTCCCTGTGATCCATATCCTAGAACCGTTATCTTCTTCCCTTCCAATTTACTCAAGTTACAATCAGCATCATAATATACTGTTGTTCCTAAAATATTTCCTGCCATTA
>CAYYAV010000255.1:0-3066 GCA_964469865.1 uncultured Fusobacteriales bacterium
TGCCTTCATCTCATACCTGGTATCTATATCATCAAGTATAGTTTTATTCCCCTGTATTCCGGCAGTTATAACTGCAAAGTCCTCATTATTTATATTACTGGAAGTAGTAAAATAGGACCCTGCCTTTTCCTGTACATTTATTACCAGGTTGCCATTATTCTTTATTTCATAATATACAGTAGAAAAATCACCATTCCTATATATCTCATTTACAATTTTATCCATATCCGTCTTTTTCATTTTACCCAATGCTTCAGGAATATATTTATTAAAGTATTCTGTTCCATACTTCTTATTTCCTTTTATCTCTATACTGCTAATCGTGTATTCGTCTTTCCACCTGTTCCTAAATTCTTTTCTTTTCTGTTCCAGTTCTTCATATTTTGACGGATTGCTCAGTTTCCTTATTTCTTCTATGTTGTCCCTGGCAATTTTTTCTCCCATTGCTATAATTTCCTTTGCTTTCATAAAATCCTGAGACTCCACTCCTTTTAAATCAGGAGCTATATACATATCAAGCATTCTTATCTGTCTTTCCACTTCCTGTCTTCCAGCAATAGTCATTGAATCGGAAATTACTCCTACTATATTCATTTTTTCGGGTTCTCTCTTTTCAAAACCTTCCCCTACATTTATTCCTATCGTATAATCTGCCCCTAATACTTTTAAATCCTGTACAGGTAAGTTTCTTACAACACCTCCGTCTACATAAAGTCTGTCATCTACAGCCATAGGATTAAATATGGAAGGCAATGACAGGCTGGATCTTATTGCAGTAGCAATTGATCCCTTATCAATCATAACTCCTTCTCCGGTATTCAAATCTGCAGCTACTGCTGCAAATTTCTTTGGGAGCATCCTGAAATCTTGAATATCCAGAACTCCATAGAACAGTTCATTCAACTTTTCACTGGCACTCTTACCTCCTACTGCTCCGGAAGGCAATTTAGGTATAAGCCCTTCTAACGGAAGAGCAACCGTATTCCTGTCTTCAATCAGATTCCTTGTTATCCCCTTATCTTTTCTTTCTATTTTATCACTGAATAGTTCAATCCAGTCCATCTCAATGGATATCTTTTCAATTTCTTCAGCAGTATAGCCCGATGAATAAAGTCCTCCTACTATGCTTCCCATACTTGTCCCCGTAACATATTCAATAGGTACTTTTTCTTCCTCTAATACCTTTAATACTCCTATATGTGCAAGTCCCTTTGCCGATCCGCCCCCAAGAGCAATCCCTATCTTTCTTGACTCTATTGGAATGCCTGTAATTTCTTCCTTTATCAGGAAATTCTTCTTCTGCTCTTCCTCTCCTTCTTTTTCAACTTTCAATCTATTATCGTTTTCAACACCTGTAACTTTCTGAGTTTTATTTTTCTCTGCGACTGTCATTCCGGATATATGTCCGGTATTATTTTCAGAAAAAGCCGTATTCCAAATAAGAAGTAGCGAAATCAGATATATCATTTTTCTATTTTTTTTCATAATCTTCTTCTATAATATTTATATGTTCCTGTTATTCACCTTTTATAAATATCATATACCCTCCTCTAAAGTTTCTATTTCTCACCATCTATATTTATCATAAGACTTCTATATAATTTCATACAGTTCTTCTATTCTATCGACCTTATATGTCGCTTCTATACTCTTATCTTCTTTTTTCCCTACAATGTTTACCCAGCATGTGTCTATTCCGAAATTAATTCCTCCTTGAATATCAGCTGTCTGGGAATCTCCTATCATTATGACTTCATCTTTATTCCTATGTCTGAGCTTTCCTAATGCATACTCGAATATCCCGGGATCCGGTTTACTTGTTCCAATCTCATCAGAAATAACTATCTCATCTATATAGTCTGCAATTCCAGAATTTAATATTCTTGACATCTGAACCTCTTTTATTCCGTTAGTCACTACTGCTACTTTGTATTTTGATTTTATATATCGGCAGAATTCTTCTGCCCCATCAAATAGGAAAGTACCTTCTCCAAGTCTTTTCAGATATTCTACACTAAAAATCTCAGGATCATATCTCAAGGACATTTCCTTAAATAAGTCTTTAAATCTTTTTACTTTAAGTTCATCTTTGGATATCTGCCCGTTTTCCAGTTTTTTCCATAGTTCCTTATTTATTATATTGTATCTTTCTTTTAGAATATCAAAGATTTCTTCTTTTTTAACATCATTAAAATAACCAAAATCTCTGAATACTTTCCTTATAGCGTTATCCTCTGCTTTCTTATAGTCAAATAAAGTATCATCAATATCTATAAGTATCACTTTATACATTTTTTCTCCCTTCCCAAGTCTCATTTCTCTCCTCCAATGACTATCAGGTCATTCTTATATTAATAATATTATTTTTCTTCTTTTTTGTCAATCTGATTTTATTGATATTATAAAATACCTGCTGTTCAGATTATTTATAGCCTTTTCAATATCTTGACATTAATTTATATCTTAGCAGGTACTGTTTTTTATTCATTTCTATTTCAGATTTATTTCTTTATTATATTTTCTTCTAAAAATTTGAGAGCCTTTTCCACATCTGCTTCCTTGCCTTGTTCCGGCACATATTCAATATATTTTACCACATTGTTCTCGTCAACTATTGTCAATGCCCTTGTAAGCAGACCGCTTTCCTTTACGTAAAATCCGTTCCGAAGTCCGAACTGATGATACTTGAAATCTGATACTGCCTGAAGTCCGTGTATATCATTAGATGTGCAGAATCTTTCCTGTGCAAAAGGAGTATCCATAGTTATTGAATAAAATTTTACACTCGGATACTTTAAGGCAGCACTATTCAGCATTTTTGTCTGTAGGGAACATACTTTAGTATCTAGAGATGGAGCTGTATACAGGACTTTAATCGCCTTTTCCTCAAAGATATTCTTATCTTCCAGTTTTGTATTTACCGTTAACGGGACTTCATTTATCCTGTCTCCTACCTTCAGTTCCTTTCCTACAATTGTGACAGGTTTCCCTCCCATTGTTATTTTTAAGCTGTTTTCTGATTTTAATGTATCCAGGTAATCTGAAATTCCAGATGCCTGTGACGAT
>CAYYAV010000256.1:0-3031 GCA_964469865.1 uncultured Fusobacteriales bacterium
ATAAATACACGTACTGACACACTCTTTCCCTACACGACGCTCTTCCGATCTGTTATCCCTTTGGAAATCCAATATCCTTCATTGTCCTTGAATCCTTCTTTTATCTTATCAAAACCCTTTGGCTTATACATTTCTAAAATCCCATCTTCCTTAGCCTTCATGAAGGCATCAATCCCGCCTCCAAACCAGACATCAGCCATCGGTTTTCCACCTTCAGCCTTAATTTTAGCAATAACTTCACCACTTGACATTGACAGGAACTCTACCTTTGCCTTAGTCTCTTCTGAAAACTTATCAAATAAAGCCTTATATTTTTCAGAAGTTGCAACGACATTTAAGGTCTTACCTTCAAAACTGCTACCCTTTTCTTCTTTTTTTTCCGAACAGCTAATTATAGTCATTATAACTATAATAAAAAGTAAAAACAAATTCTTAAATTTCCTCATTATTTTCTCTCTCCTATCTTTATATTTTTTTATTATAACCAGCTTGTCCTGTACATTCTATATTCAATTTCAGGAAATATATTATCTCTATATTCTATTTCTTTTATCCATTCTTCATCAAGTGTTCCATTCCTGAAATCCTCATATATCTTAAATAACCTGTGAATATGATCGCTTATCTTTTTATGGGCATATCCTACCATTGTACCGGTGAACATTATGAACTCCCAGCAGGAAGTCTGAGCTAACAGAAGTTCTCTTGCAGCCTGGTTTAAAGCCCTGTATTCCAGTTCATTTTCAGGTTCTTTCCCATTGGCGAGCTCTATCATCTTTTCTGTTGCCTTATGAAGATGCCTATATACATAGTCATTTGAGCCATCCAGCCATACATCATAATATCCGTTTGCTCCCCAGCTGGACATACTGACATCAACCATCTGGTTAGTCGGATATCTCTGAAGATATTTATAAGGTGTTATAGTTTCAAAATTGGATTCTGCTGTCGCCCTGAATACCCATTCTAAAAAGATAGGCCCTTCATACCACCAGTGTCCATAAAGTTCTGCATCATAGGGAGATACTACAATAGGTTTTCTGTATCTCATTTTTGAGGACAGGAATTCTATCTGCTTTGATCTGTTATACACAAAATTATAGGCATGTTCCTTCGCTCTTCCATAAGCTGCATCAGGATCATATACTGCCTTATAGCTGCCTTTCTTATCCGTAATTGCATGATATTTAATCCCCATATTCCTTCTTACTCCATCATTGTGCAGAAAAGGCTTTACATATTCATAATCAAGCTCATATCCGGCATCTTTATGAAATTCTCTGTAAACTCCATCTCCGGGATATCCTATTTCAGAACTCCATACCTGTTCTGAAGATTCAAGATCCCTTGCAAAAGCTGCTACTCCGTTTTTAGTATAGACTGGAGAATATATTCCATAGACAGGTCTTGGATCACTATGCATTATTCCATGGGCATCAACAAGGAAATACCTTATTCCATGCTTATCCAGGAACTTATCCTGTCCCGGATAATATGCACACTCAGCAAGCCATATCCCCTTAGGTTCTCTGTTAAAATTCTTTATATAGTCTTTTTTTGCCATAAAAATCTGGGCATTTACTGCTTCAGGATAGTCTTTCATCAATGGAAGGAATCCATGTGTAGCAGTAACGGGTATTATTTCGAGGTTTCCCTGGTCCTGATACTTCCTGAATGCTCCTACCAGATCCTGCTTGTATTTTTCTTCGTAGACGGTCTTTGCCCTTTTATTAAACCATAAGTTGTGATTCGCTACTTTTGACATGTCCGGATAGTCTTTAAGCCTCTCTACTTCTAACTCACAGAATTCCAGCAATTTATCCATATGCTTTATATATCTTTCCCTTAATAGAGTGTCATTTAACATATTAACTAGCGTTCCAGACATAGTTATTGTTAAATTCCATGGTATGTTATCTCTTGTCAGGTTTTCAAACATTTCCAATAATGGTATATATGTTTCCGTTATCGCTTCATATAACCAGTCTTCTTCTAAAAATTCCTTGTGTTCAGGATGTCTTACGTAGGGCAAATGTGCATGTAACACAAAACTTAAATATCCGTTCATAGCGTAACTCCTCCATTTTCATATTGTACTTATCTCATTATATATTTATACCATATTTTTCAACTTTTTAAAACCTGTTTTTATTAAATCTTTTTATAAATTTTTAATATGTCTATTCTTCATCAAAGCCTTTAGGCTGATATCCTATATTAAAGAAATATCTGACACTTTCCCCTGGACTTTTTGAAAGACCCAGATATAAAGGGACTATAGGAAGTTTGGCTCCTATTCCTATTCCATAACTTTCTTTAGTTTTCCCGTTAAAACTGTAACTCTTATCTGATAATTTGGCAATACTTGCATTCATGTCAGCAAACAGGAATCTGGATATTCTATACTGAAGCTTTATTTTCCCCATAAATATACTTTCAGCCCTTAATTTATCTTCTGATATTCCGCTGAATTCTAATGAATAGTCAGTATCTTTGAATCCTCCAAGTTTTGGATAATAGGTTTCAGGTATCTTTTCCCCTTCTGTTGTTATATATGCTATACTTGGAGTTATTGTAAATCTGCCAGCCGGAACATTTATTTCTCCTCTTGAATATAGTGAGCTAAAGTCTGCTTCCTTAGAATCTGCTATCACATATTCACTCTTAAAATAAGTCCCTTTTGTAGGAAACATGATAGAATCCCTACTATCCTGAATCAGTGCAGCTTCAAGATATGGAAATTTTACCTTCTTATTTTGAGAATCATTGATACTTCCTGTTACATCCGATATCTGATAACCTCCACTCAATAAGAACAGCATATCCCTATTCAATTCAACTCCTATGCCGAGGCTTGCCTTAAATTTCTGATTTTTGAAATCATAGTCCACCCCATTATAATTCTGATTTTTTATCAGATCCCTTTTATAAATAAATTTCCCAACTCCCAGGATCCTGTTTTCCTTTCCGAAGGACATTACTGCTGCACCGTCAACTCCATATTCGTTTCCAATTACTGCCTTCATCTCAT
>CAYYAV010000257.1:0-3030 GCA_964469865.1 uncultured Fusobacteriales bacterium
GAGAACCTTAAAAAATTTGTAGACAGCCTAGAATAATGAAAGGAACGAAAAAATTGATGAACAATATAGATGATAGACTCCTATCTGTAAAAAACCTTACTTTCAGATATGGAAATGACACCATTTTAAAGGATGTCAACCTCGATATATATAAAGGAAAAAATGTAGCCATTCTTGGGCGAAACGGCGGCGGGAAATCAACTCTTGTGAAAGTTATCCTTGGATTCTTGAAGAAAGATTCGGGAAATATTGATTTTTTTATTGACAAGGCTAAAATTGGATATCTTCCTCAAATAAGAGAATTTGACTCTTCTTTTCCTATAAGCATATTTGATCTTGTTATTTCAGGAACTTCAAGCAGAAAAAACCTGTTCAGGAAATTTAATAAGGAAGAAAAGGAAAGAACTGATAACATGTTAAAGGAATTTGGAATTTCTCATCTGAAAAATAAGCTTATAAGCGAAGTATCAGGAGGGCAGCTTCAAAGGGCACTGATTGCACGTTCTCTTATCTCTTCTCCTGATCTCCTGTTTCTGGATGAACCAGAATCATTTTTAGACAAGGAATTTGAATTTAAGCTTTTTGACAAGATAAAGGAACTCTCTTCTTCTACTCTGGTAGTAATTTCCCATGAACTGGATAATTTCTGTCATTATGTGGACTCTATCTTCATTGTAGAGGGAGATGTAAAGATTTATGAAGACAAGGAAGATTTTTTCAACAGCGAAAATTCATATAGACATGTACATAAACATTAAACAGTTTAGAATCATTCATAATCAGCTTAAATCATAATCAAAAAATTTACAGAAAGAATCGAGGTAAAATGGAACTTTTAAATATTTTCGAATACTCTTTTATGAGAAATGCTCTTATTGTAGGTTTCCTTTCCAGTATATGCTGTGGAATTATAGGAACATATATTGTCAACAAAAAAATGGTTTTTATATCTTCAAGTATAAGTCATGCTTCCTATGGAGGAATAGGAATAGGAATCTTTCTTATACATTTTCTGGATCTTCCTTTAAGGGATCCTCTTATCTTCGGTCTCATATTTTCAATATTTTCCGGGATACTGATTCTTGTACTGAAAGATTTTTTCAATGTAAATAGCGATCTGGGAATAGGGATAATGATGTCTCTGGGGATGGCTATAGGGATCATATTTTCCTTTATGACTCCAGGATACCAGTCAGATATGTCCACCTATCTTTTTGGAAATATATTACTTTCCAATAATTCCAATATATTTTCCCTGTTAATACTGAATATTATTACAGTAGTTTTCTTTATTATTTTTTATAAAGGTATTGTATATTCCAGTTTTGATGAAAATTTTTATAGACTTTATGATGTTCCTGTAAAATTTATAAATTATTTCATGATTATACTTATTTCATCTGCAATAATCATAAATATTAAGACCATAGGAATTATACTCATTATTTCCATATTGACCATTCCTCAGGCTGCAGCTGCATTTATTGCAAGAAAATATTCCATGATTATATTTTTATCTGTACTTTTTTCTTTCATAGGAATTATGACTGGATTACTTTTCTCCTATGCTGTCAATATTCCCTCAGGACCTTCAATTATTGTTGCCTTAGTAGGTATACTCATTATAGTCAAGGTAGTTTCACTCTTAAAAAAATAGTTGACAATTTTTATATTTTATATTATAATAAAATTGTAATCATTACAAATTGTTAAATAAATATAATTAAGGAGTGATAATATGTCAAAAACAGTAGACAAATTAAACTTATATCTTACAAACCTGAATGTACTTTATAGGAAAATTCAGAACTACCACTGGAATGTAACAGGAACAGGATTTTTTGCTATCCATTCTAAACTGGAAGAATACTACGATGGATTAAGCACACAGATTGACGATGTAGCAGAAAGAATACTGGCAATAGGTGGAAGACCCCTTGGAACTCTGAAAGATTATCTGGAAATTACAACTATTACAGAAGCTAGGAATGAAGAACTGCCTGGAAATGTTGCCCTATCAGAAGTTAAAAAAGATTTTGAGGTAATGCTGGCTTTAGCAAAAGAAATTAAGAAAACTGCTGATGAAGAAGAAGACTTTGGTTCTTCAGCTTTAGTAGATGAATACATTGCAGGTTATGAAAAAGATATCTGGATGCTCAATGCATTCTTAAAATAATATTTTATAAGTGTGGGGAATATAAATTTAATTTAAGACTTACAGCTATCAGATGGGAGTTTCTCATCTGATTTTTTAATATTTTTTAAAATTTGAATTTCTACTACGACTTCTATTAAAATATATGTACACGCCGATAATTCAGTATTATTAAAATATACTTGAATAAATACTATATATATGATATAAAGATTATGAGAAAAGCTGAATACTGTTATATAAGGAGGAATGTATATGCTGATTAGTAGCATAAAAGATCTTTATCTGTTTACAGGAACTTGATATGCTGAAATGAGAGAAAGTATAGGGTATGCTTCATATCAAAATATTTTAAATTTATCCAAAAATAAGATAACAGACTACATTCCTGATAGCTTTTAATATAAATGTTTGTAAAGATTAAGTGACTAAAAGAGAGTGTAATCTTATTTTGGTACTTAATTTTTTTATGTTCTTTAAAATTGAACTCAAGATGAGATATTTTGATATTTATATACTTTAAAAGAATTAAAATATAATCTAATCTGGAGGAAAAAAATGAAAAAAAACTTTTTTATATTACTAGGCATCGTTTTATTTATAATAGGATGTTCTGATAAACAATCTGGTTCCAATGATAATAAAAAAATTATAAATCCCGGAAAACCGATAATTGTTTCAACAATGAATGATACCGAGGGCGAAATACTGGGAAGAATGATGGTTCTAGCCTTAAGGGATGCCGGTTATGAAATAACTGATAATACATACGGGTATACAGGGACTGCAAATGGAAGGAAAGCCCTTCTGGAAGGTGGAACTGATATATATATGGACTACACCGGAAGAGGTCTAAGATTAATAAAAGATGTAGA
>CAYYAV010000258.1:0-3018 GCA_964469865.1 uncultured Fusobacteriales bacterium
GTAAGGGGACCGAGGGAAGTTACGGTAGTACTGGACTCGAGGAGCTTGAACTTTGACTTTGACAGGTATAATGTAAAGGCAGAGTACTACAGCCTACTGCAGAACCTTATAGAGTATATGAACTATAATGGATATGATGTAACGATAGTAGGGCATACGGATTCAAAAGGGACGGAAGCATATAATATGGGACTAGGTCAGAGGAGAGCTGACAGTGTGAAGGCAAAGCTTCTGGAATTTGGACTGGCATCAGAGAGGATACTGGGGACAGAGTCCAGAGGGGAAAGCGAACCTGTAGCGACAAATGATACTGAAGAAGGAAGGGCACAGAACAGGAGGATAGAGTTCCACTTTGTAAGAAAAGGAGAATAACATTGCATCCTGAAAGTTAACTTGAATTTGGGATGCAAGGAACTGTATATAAATCTTTTAAAGAAAACGGATAAGGAGAAACAATATGAGCAATAATTTGAAGAAATTAGAAAAGGACTTAAGAAGTTATGCTAAGAGGTGCAAGGATATAAAGTACAGCAGTGGGCTGTTGCTGCTGTTCCTTCTTACAGGGATGCTGACATTGGCGGCATCAACAAGTGTGACGAATAAGAATATAGAACAGCAGAGACAGAGTATAAATAATTCGATATCGGACATGAGGACGACGTTCAGGAGGGCTAAGGCAGAGAACAACAGGCTGTTAAAGGGAGCGAACCTGGAACTGATACAGCTTATGGAGCAGGGAGACCAGATAGTAAAGTCGCCATGGAGTTCATGGCAGTTCGGGGTAAACTATTTCTATGACACATGGAACGGAGTATATAAGGGACGAGGGGATAAAGCTGAAAAGTATCCTTATGAAGGACTGTTTACAAGGGGAGAATGGTGGGAAAGAAATGTATCTCCAGATAGTGATACATATAGCAGAGTTGCAACAAGTAATGATCCTACATCATCTTCAACAAATACTAGAAAGGATTTAGGACTTACCTATGGATTAGTCGGAACTAAGGAAGTGGAAGATCTGGGAGTGACTTTAATCATAGAGCCTAAGATAAATATAAATATTCCAAGTATTCCAAATTTATCTATAAATCCTAACGTAATCACTCCAAATGTTAAATTTACAATACCTGATGTATCAACAGTTACATTTACTCCTACAACATTGGAAGAAATAAATCCAAATGTATTTAATCCACCTGCATTAAATGAGGTTGCAACAGGATTTGCACAGGATATGCAAGGATCATCATTTTATGCGGAACCTAATGTTATCATAAATAATTCTGACGGAACTGCAAATTCAAGTGGAACAACAATTTCAATAGTAGATGATGGATTCACTATAAATAATTCATTTACATATAACGGTCAGAAGGCAAATCAGGGAAGAAGTACAACTGGAACAGGAACAGTAGCCGGGACTTGGACTTTTGATCAGTCTAATCCTGTACCGGGAACAAATAACTATACTGATGGAAGGACAGGAAGTGATATAACAAACTCTACAGGAGTTTATAATCAGTATTTAGGAAGTACATCATATAGGACAGGAGTAGCTTCATCACCTCAGACTGTATTCAGCTTTACTCAGCAACAGCAATCTTCTATAGGTGTAACTCCAGGGGTAGGATTGGAAACAACGGTATCAGGAGACTGGACACTAATGAACACTACCTCAAATCCTAGGGAAAGAGGAAAGGCTATAAGAAATACAGTGAGATTTATGAGTGTCAACGGAACACATGTTTCTTCATTCTATGATGCAATGGTAGTAAATTTTAACGGAAATTTAAATTTATATGGTAGATCACTGGCAGATCCTGTTTCTACAGGAAGTCCTCATATGACAGTAGGAGTTGAAATGCAAGCTGCCAGTGCAAAAGAATCGATATTTAATAATAATGGAGTATTCAATCTGGAAAGGGAATCGGCAAAACCGGCAGTAAATTCTTCAGATGATAGATTAGGAATTTATCTTATAGGTATGTCAGCAATGATAGAGGATTACGCCCAGTATCAGCCTGTAACTGGAAATGCAGTGTCAAACAGATATGCGGATATTACATTTAGACCATGGGCTTCAGAAATGAATAATAATGGAACAATAAATGTAAAAAGTGTTGACAGTATAGGAATAGATTTTTCTGAATTCAATTTCAGTGCAGATGCAACAGGAATAGGAAATAACACAACTAAACAGGCGGCATGGGGAAATAAAGGCTCTTTAAATACTTATGTCAAAGTAGGGGATATTAATGTAACAAGTACGGATCCAGGTAATTCAACATCTGCAAGAGGAAGTTACGGAATAAGGGTTCCTAATATATTTAATGGTTCATCAACAGGAAAAACTGTTGATTCAGGTGGAATATATTTTGATGAAACGATAATAGATGGAACAGGAGGAACTGTAACATTAAGTGGAAGTCATAATACAGGAATATCAATATCAAAGATTATAGGGGGTTCAGGATTTGGTACTGATACATATTCTGAATATACAATGAGTCCTGCTACAGGGACATATGCTGGAACAAATTATACAGTAGGTACAGGAAATATGAGTGTCTATAACTATCAGACAGGAATAGGTGCTAACGGTACAGGTGTAGGAGGAGCAGGAACTACACATGGAATAGGTACTGCTAAGACTCTTGATAATACAGGAAGGACAGCAGATGACCTTATAGGAAATATCTATAACTTAAATATAGTAGTAGACGGTACTGAAAATGTTGGATTCTTAAGAAAGGCTGATTATATGGAAGGATCCTATTCTTCGGCTGCACTTGCTAAAGCAGCAGGAGACTTTAATATAATGGATACTCATGTAAATAGTATAGATTTTGCCTCTACAGCAGATGGTGGAGTATTATTCAGAACAGATAAATATGGAATCAATCTAGTAAGAGATTTAACGGTTAATCCTGGAAATGCAAGTGTAGCGGATAAAAGATATAACATAGTAATGATGGCTAATGGAGTATATAATCCATCAGTAACAACAAAGGTAAAGAA
>CAYYAV010000259.1:0-2975 GCA_964469865.1 uncultured Fusobacteriales bacterium
ATTGCTGCCTGCCATACCTGCTTGATAGGTAAATAATCCTTGTACGGTCAATGCGCCTGTGATGGTGTTTTGTGGGCAATCTAGGGTTAGGCTATTGTTTGCTTGGATATGGACGGTTTTGATACCTGTTAGTTTGAGCTGTCCATTGGTGTGGTTGTATGCTGTTTGTGCCCCATCAGGGTATTGGATAATGGTTACATCGCCTGTTTGGGCAGGTTGTGGGTATTGTGTAGACACAAGCCCACATAAAACTAAGCCATTGGCGGTTTCTCCGCTTGGCGATAGGATAATGCAGTTTTCGCCTATGCTTGGTGGGCGGTGGATGGACACACCGCCCGCAAATGGTACAAAGTAAGGCAGCCATTCACTTATCAGCTCACCATGTTGCACGCGCACTAAGCAATGAGCAGGGTCGGTTTCGGCAATCGTCCCTTGCTTAATTAGGTTGGCAATGATGCGGTGATGGTTAGACATGGTTATCGCTGGCATATCAATGATGCTGCGATTATGGCTTGATTGTGTGGTGTTGGTGTGTATGCTGTAGATTAAGGGGATTTTTTAATAGCGGTAAAAAAATACCCAAATACCCCAAGTTTGAACTTGGGGTATCTTGGATGAGGATTAAGCGGTTAATTGATCAGGATTACAATCATAGATTTTAGCCAACAGTTCACGGGTTTGTGTTTGAGGACGTGAGCTTTTTCGTTCCATTTGGGATAAGGCAGATTGGGTAATACCTGCTTTTTCTGCCACTTCAGCTTGGGTTAATTTGCGGTAAATGCGCCATGCCCCCATCACGTTGATTTCTTTTTCAAACATGATGTCCACAACTTCTTGCGGGATGGTTACTTCATCAAATTCATCAGATTGATAAGGCACATCTTCCCAATATTGTTCATCGTCTTTTGTTAATCGTTCAAATTCATCAATAGGCACTAATACATACAAGGGGTTGCCTTTTGTATCGTTGATATATTGTAATTTCATTTGTCTTGGCTCCTGTTAGTTTCAGATTAGTTTTGGTAGCAGGGCTAATACCCTGCTGACTGGTTAGTTTTTATATGTTTTTGACTGTCTTCTCACACTTTAGCTAATCATGGAATAATTATAAGATTAAATATTAGATTGTCAATAATTTCTAATATTTTAATCTTATATTTTAATTGAGACCTAATTAAGATATTGCTAAATAAGCCACCACCATATCCTCGATTAAACGCAAATCCTCCACCGAAAAGCCCAATAACTGACGCTCTGGGCGGTTTTCTTCCCCATTTTGGTGGGCTGCTGCAATATGTGCGGTATGTGCGATCAAACCACTCATAAAGCCAATCGCTGCTTCGTATTGGGTTGCCTTAAGTTTTAAGAATTTATATTGATTAATTTTGCGAAACATGAGCTTTGTACTGGCAGAATTTGATGGTAATCTTATTCGTTTTTTCATGGCTTTAAATGTGCTTTGGGTGTGATATTCCCATCCGATTAGGTAGTTACCATAATCGCATATAGTGCGATAACGCCTTAATTTACCATGATAAATAAATTCTCTTTCAACGCTTAAATTACCTTTGAATGGTCTTGACGGTATGCCTTGGCGAGGTATAAATGCTGCTCCACTAGGAGCAATATTGGCTTTAATGCGTTGTTTGTTATTTTGACGAATTTTTTGCCCG
This sequence comes from uncultured Fusobacteriales bacterium, assembly GCA_964469865.1. GTDB lineage: Bacteria > Fusobacteriota > Fusobacteriia > Fusobacteriales > Leptotrichiaceae > JAGOWQ01. Next base: position 1,674 of record CAYYAV010000259.1, read on the forward strand.
ATGTTGCGCGATAAGTTGAGTTGCTCTGTTGGCGAGAGCTTGCGGATTAGGGCATCAAGGTTGCTGATGTATTGGTCAAGTTCATCCATTTGATGGCGTCCAATTTTCACTTTTACCCCATTTTGCGCCTAAGATACCTGTTAAATCGTTAATGTGTTGTGGCTCGGCTGGGTGGCTGATATGGATTTTGTGTTCATTGTCTATTAATGCTGTGGTACGCTCGCTCAGTTTTAGCTGGATTAGTAAATCTACGCTATTATTGCTCAATATATCGGCATCAAAGGTAATAGCATCATTTGGGGTTTGACCGGGTTGTAAGATGTCGGGTTGATTGGCTTGCAGCCAATAAATTATGACTGTGCGTAAGATGTTTTGGTCGCCAGTGAAGTCGGTAATTAGTATAGTTAAGGTAAATTCAGTGGTATGCCCTAACGTAGCTTTATGAGCAATAATGCGCCCATTGCTGATAAACATGGTCAGTTTATCGGGGTTCTCTGCTAATTCGGGCAGATGTTTGATGATTTCAGCGCGCAGTGAATTGGGTTTTTCCATATTTTTCTAATTCCTGTTGGCAGTCAATGCAGCAACAACAGCCAATGATGGCTTGTCGTCTGGCTTCGGGGATAGGTTCGCCACACTCTTGGCATTCATAGGCGGATTCTTTAGGCATTTTGGCACGGTTGGCTTGGTTCATTAAAGCGGCTTGGCGGTGCAGTTCTTCCAATTCGGTTGCTTGGTCGTTAAGTTGGCTCATGGTTTGTTCAATAAAAATGGGCGAAGATGGTTCGCCCGTAGGTTAAAAATGTAGTTAGTGTTGATAACGAGCATAGGCATTAGCCAGTTTGCTATCGTAGTTATTTTTTTTGTATGCAGGTCCGTTATATAGTTTGGCAAATGTTGCCCAATCTTGTTTTTGTAATGCAAGGTGCATGGTTTTATGGGCTTTAATAAAATTGGCAAAAGCTAATAGTTGTTTGCCTTCGCTTTCTTTCATGGCATCTACAAATTCGCCCACAGTCGCGTAACCAGCCGCCGCATGGTTAAAGCCCATAATTTGAAACAAGCCCCAACTAGCTGATTTCATAGCACATTCTTTGTCAATACTAAATGCCAAATTAAAGCGTGAATATTCGCCAGCTTTACCGTAATAACCGCCTGATTTTTGATTGCAGATATTTGGATATTTGGCAGCGGTTTCATGCGCCAAGCTTTTGGGCAGTAAATCATAAAATTTATGGCGTTCAAATAAAATCACTACGCGCCCATCTTTCAAGTAGCCACGTCCTGCGCTTTCCACGCGGA
>CAYYAV010000260.1:0-2972 GCA_964469865.1 uncultured Fusobacteriales bacterium
GATTGCATAAAAAGTTATTGCTACTGTTATTCCTAAAGCTATACCAGCCTTAAGTAAGACCACCGCTGTCCTATATGCCTCTTCTTCTTTTCCTGCCCCTATTTCATTGCCAATTATTGTTGACGTGGCACTTGCCAGTCCAAATAGAAGAACAAATATAAGATTGCTTATAGATTTTACTATCTGTACGGCTGCTGCATATTCAGTCCCCATCCTGCCTATAATAATTACATATATGCTGACCCCTGTTACCCACATAATTTCATGAGCAAATACAGGTAAAGAAACTTTCATTATTTTAACAATAAAATTCCAGGAAAGTGAAAACAATTCTGAAAATGTACCTGCTATAGGAAGTTTAAGTCTATATATCATAAATATTATATAGAATGTCCCTACTGCCCTTGCCAGTACTGTAGCAACTGCTGCTCCTTCTACGCCCATAGCAGAAAACCCTAATTTCCCATATATAAGTATATAATTAAAAGCTGCATTTATAATAAGGCTCATTACGCTTGAATAGAAAGAATATTTTGTTTTTCCTATTGCCCTTAACTGCATATTAAATGCAAATCCTATTCCTGAGAGTGGATATGTCCAGATAATTATTTTAAAATATCTTGCACCGATATCTATAGCATTCCTATCTTTTGTAAAAATTCCCATTATCTCCTTTGGAAATAGTAGACCGGATAATACAAAAAACATCGAAAACAGGAACCCTACAGATAAAGTTATTCCTAGACATTTCTTTAGATTTTTAAAATCCTCGCTCCCATAGTACTGTGCAGCAAATATCCCTCCTCCACTGTTCATTCCAAAAAGGGATACAATAAAAATAGTGAATATCTGATTAGCAAAACCGGTTCCCGCTACTGCCTTTGATCCAAGATCTAATAATATATTTTCTTTCCCTACCATAAAAATATCAATAAAATTTATAAGGCTGTATATCATGTTTTCAAAAGCTACAGGTAACCCTATTGTTATAGCTTTCTTATATATTTCTAAATTGTTACTTTTAAGTTTCATCTATTTAATTTTCCTTTTCCATATCATATTATCATAAGTTAATATACTTCATATTTTACTTATTATTTCAGTCATCATCATAATCTGCAATATCATATTCAGAATATATTGGTAGATGATCTGATATATACTTTCTTATATCTTTATAATTATTTTCTTTTATAAAATTATATACACCACAATTACCATTGAATTCCTTTGTTTTTTCCTTATTCAAGAAAAAATTATCATACGAATTAGCTAATTTATTATCGGAAATAGTGGTAGGGTTTTCTAAAGGATCTATTAGGAATTCGATATTATATTTTAAATTCATATTTCTAAATACCGGACTGTTCGCAGGCAGATTGAAATCACCAGCTAGTATCACGTCCTCTTCCTTGCTTTCCTTTATAAAATATTCATACACATTAATGTACCCTGCCCCTTCAATAAGTCTCTGTCTTTCACTATCTCCAAATATTGAATGAGCTAATATATATACAAAATCAAAATTTCCGATCTTAAAATATGCTCCATACGGTTCTCTCATAAATTCATTTTCATTTTTCTCTTTATAAAACCCTAATGGATATACTTCAGAAAATAATGATTTTCTATATATATATCCATAGTATTCCCTATAGTTTTCAGTTCCCGCCGGTTTTTCAGAAATTATGTATTCCCATTTTTCCTTTGTAAGTTTCTCAAGGTGCCCTTTAAGTTTTTTAAGACCTTTTTCATTCATTACTTCCTGAAGTCCTGTCAGATCATATTTAGATATAATGCGTGCTAATGTCCGGTAATCTTTTTCCTTCTCGCCTAACCTCAAAGTATTAAATGAGGCTATTATTACAGTCTTTCTATCAGCAGATTTTTTATGACTATCATTTCTGTAACAGGAAAAAGTACTAAAAATAAGACATACAGCCAATATGACTTTTATTATATTTTTTTTCATTTAAAATTAACCCCTCATTTTATATTATATTCTAAAAATTTACAATTTCATTTATAATTTCATCTTCATTTTCAATTTTCCATATACCGGTATTTTTTAGGAATTTTAATTCTATTTTTTCTTCAGTTTTATACTGCTTTATATTTCGTATTTCATCAGAAACTGTTTTTGTCATTATATCCGATATTTTTATGATATCTTCATTAGACAAATCCATATTATTTATATCATTTACACTATATCCTAGTTTTTCTGATATATTTTTTTCTATTATTTTTTCAAAATTTTTATCATCTATAAGCTCTATATTGGGAATTTTAAACTCTAATATCACTTCTGCTTCCGAATCAGACATATATTTTATCTCTTTTATTTCAAACCTGGAATTTTTAAAAACAGAAGAAACTAAATTAAATATAAAGTAAGACGACAAAATTTCTTCTTCATTTTTTATTTCTTTTAAGATTTCATTTTTAAAATCTTTAAATACCTGTTCAGATTTACTGAATAATTTCTGTATAAAAAGTTTCGTCTCCTTTTCAATTGCAGAATTATTTTCCGCTAACTGTCTTTCTGATAATTTTAGTCCTGTTTTACTATTCACTTTATAAGATGTCCCAAAAGCCTGTAATGACAGTATTATTAATAATACTGATATTATTTTTTTCATTCTATTCAATCCTCCTATAATAAAAGCTATTGAAAATATATGTTCAATAGCTCATAACTTTAAATTATCCATTTGCTCTTTCCAAATATTCACCTGTTCTGGTATCAATCTTTATTTTATCTCCTATAACAACAAATAAAGGCACTTGTAATGTGTATCCTGTAGAAACTGTAGCTGGCTTTGTGGCTCTTCCTATAGTATCCCCTTTCAATCCCGGTTCTGTATATGTTACTTCCCTTATAACTGTATTTGGAAGTTCAACACCTACTGGAGTTCCTTCATACATCAATACCTGTATTATCATCTCTTCTTCAAGATAGTTTACTGCAT
>CAYYAV010000261.1:0-2950 GCA_964469865.1 uncultured Fusobacteriales bacterium
GAATTATCTGATTTTTTAAGGACAGGTTTATATCAAGCATTTCCTTATTTATTTTTTTTTCTTTCTCATACATTTCTTCTATCTTTTCTTTTTCATTTCTCAATTCTTCTTCCATAATTCTGGAATTTGACTGAAACCTTCCCATCAGCATTGCAATGAACAGGAACATCAGAAAAAATTTATAATATTGAAATTTCAATAAAAAGAGAATCATATCATTTCCTGAGTTCAGATATGCAGACAGGTATCCTGCTGTTGCAATAAATGCACTTATAAATCCTAGATATGTGCCATATCGGAGTGCCATAAAAGCTACCATAACTGCTAATGGATGTAAATTCAAATTTAAAAAGTTATTCCTGGTAAAAGGCAAGAAATAAAATACTGCCAGTATGATTAATGTGTATATAGAACTCTCCAATACACATTTTATGGTCTCCCTTGTTGTAGTATCTTCCTTTTCTGTTATAATATTCTTCAATAAATTTAAATTTTTGGACACTATACAATCTAAATATTTAATGTTCTTATTCATAGCAGACCCTTTCTTTATTCTTTTTTTTATCATATTATTTTTTTTGTTTTTTCTTTGTCTACAATAAACTCCGTTATTTTAGTATAGCAAAAAAAAATAATATTTTCAACTATTCTTTTTAAAAAAATAAATAAACATGCTATTAAAATTTTATTATAAAAAAAATATCAGAATTATACTTAGAAAGTTACTCTGATATTTAATTTTTTATTTTCTATCTTCAAAAATATTTTTTATTAATTTTTATTAATTTTTTCAGATTTTTTCCTTTCATTTTCATTCAGGTATTTTTTTCTTAATCTTATATTATCAGGTGTAATCTCCACAAGTTCATCATTTTCAATATATTCTAAAGCCAATTCCAGTGTAAATTCCTTTGGCGGTGCCAGTCTTACTGCATCATCACTTCCAGCTGCCCTCATATTTGTAAGCTTCTTCCCTTTACATACATTTACAACAAGATCATTTTCCCTTGCATGCTCCCCTACAATCATTCCTTCATAAACTTCTATCCCAGGTCCTATAAACAGTATACCTCTTGGCTGAAGATTGTTCAGTGAATACCCAAGACTTGTTCCAGCCTCCATAGCGATAAGAACTCCTCTTCTTCGCCCTGTAATCTCACCTTTATACGGTTCATATTCAAAAAATGAATGATTCAGTATTCCTGTTCCTCTTGTTTCAGTCAGGAATTCATTCCTGAATCCTATAAGACCTCGTGAAGGAACTTTAAATTCTAGCCTCGTATATCCATCACTTCCTTGAACCATATTAAGCATTTCACCTTTTCTTAATCCTATTTTTTCTATGACTACTCCTACAAATTCATCGGCAACATCTATAATGGCAAGTTCTACAGGCTCAAATTTTTCCCCGTTTTTTTCTTTAAATATTACCTCAGGTTTGGAGACTGCCACCTCATAACCTTCCCTTCTCATGTTTTCAAGCAATATAGATAACTGTAGTTCCCCTCTTCCCTTTACTGTAAATGCATCTGGTGAATCTGTCATTTCAAGCCTCATACTTACATTGTGATTTACTTCCTTTGTTAGTCTTTCCAATATATTTCTGGATGTGATAAATTTGCCGTCTCTTCCTGCAAAAGGTGAATCATTTACCATAAATGTCATAGCAAGTGTAGGTTCATCAATATCTATAAGAGGCAAAGCCCTTGGATTTATCTTATCTGCTACAGTTTCTCCTATATCTATCCTGTCAATCCCCGCTACTGTTATTATATCTCCTGCCACTGCTTCTTCAAGTTCAACTTTTTTTAAACCGTTATATCCGTATATCCTACTTATTTTTCCATTTACTATTTCACCATCTCTTTTTATAAGAGCTATCTCCTGATTTTTAACGACTTTTCCGTTATATATCCTTCCTGTTCCAAGCTTTCCGACATATTCATCATATTCTGTATTTGTAATAAGTATCTGTAAAGGCTCTTCCACATCTCCTTCGGGATCATCTACATAGCTCAGTATCAAATCATACAAAGGTTTCATATCCTTATTTTCATCTTCAAGTTCCAGTTTAGCAAAACCATTCTTTGCAGAAGCATAGACTACAGGAAAATCAAGCTGTACATCATTTGCACCCAGATCAACAAAAAGATCAAATACTGAATCAACTACTCCGTCAGGGTCAGAATTTGGCCGGTCTATCTTATTTACCACTACTATAGGGCACAATCCATGCTCAAGTGCCTGTTTTAATACATACTTTGTCTGGGGCATAACTCCTTCAAATGCATCTACCAATAAAAGGACTGAATCAACCATTTTTAATATTCTTTGGACTTCTCCACCAAAATCAGCATGTCCAGGTGTATCTACTATATTTATCTTATATCCTTCATAATTTATAGAAGCATTTTTTGAAAAAATAGTAATACCTCTTTCTCTTTCAAGATCATTACTATCCATAACTCTTTCATCAATTTTTTCATGTTCACCAAAAGTTCCGGACTGTTTCAAGAGTGCATCTACCAATGTTGTCTTTCCATGATCTACATGGGCTATTATTGCTATATTTTTTATTTTATTCTTCATTATAATCTGGGAATTATCCCATTCCTCCTTAATTTTTCCATTTTAGACACGGATAACATTATACCATATTTTTTCTAAAATAAAAAATTTTTCTTTTTAATTTTTTTCTGTAATTAAACCATAAAATACTTTGTTATTAAGATAACCAATCACTTAATTAAAAGAAGAAAAAGTTATTTTGAAAAGAGCTGCTGACATTATCTGAAATTTATAATCAGTGATATGAAAAAAAGACAATAATATAAAAAACTGATTTTATTTCCTCAAATTTTATAATTTAAACAGTAATAAAATCAGTTTTTAAATTATCTGCTATTTTTTCTTAGTTTCTACAAGATTTACTTTTTTCAATATTTCATCT
>CAYYAV010000262.1:0-2931 GCA_964469865.1 uncultured Fusobacteriales bacterium
TCTGATGTATCCCTACCGAAAGATCAGAAACTTTTGCATCAGGATCTATATTTAATCCATATTGTTCCGATACTTCCTTTACTTTTTTTCTAGCTGTTTCCAAATCAAAAAAGACTCCGCCTTTTACAGGCTCAAATCCTAGAACCATATTTTCAGCAACTGTTAAAGTATCTATGAGCATAAAATGCTGATACACCATTCCAATTCCCAGATTTGCAGCTACAGTAGGACTTGATATTTCTGTCTTCACTCCCTTATAGTATATTTCTCCTGATGTTGGAGAATAAAGTCCGTTCAATATTTTCATCAATGTTGATTTTCCTGCTCCATTTTCTCCTACAATCGCATGAATCTCACCTTTTTTTATTTTTAATGTAATATCATCATTGGCTATGATTTTACCGCCTAAAAACTCTTTTCTCATATTTTTCATTTCCAAAATGTAGTTGCTCATATTTCCTCCTATTTATTTTTAGCCATATCGATATCTTCAGTTACATAAAGTTCCTAGTTGAAAAAATCTGAAACATAGTAATCAGAACCTGTTTTCAATAAATTCTTTACATCTATCCTTTCCTTTACCACATCTATTTTATAATTACTATAATAATATAACGGCTTTTCACCATTTATAAATACTACTGTATTATTTTCGTTATAAGTATATCCATGATAATCTGAATTTTCAATAAGAAGCAGGGTTCTTTTGAGTTTAAGCCTATTCTTTGCCAGTTCCTCTACAATATCTTCAGGAAAACCTGTTAAATATACATTTCTCCTTATTTCAGGTAAAATAGCCTGATCCTCTATATTTTCTGAAATTATGACATCCTTATCAAATTTATATATGGAGTCATCTTCATATTTATTCAGTTCAATATTTGAATAATCTTCTTTAATAAAATATTCAAAATCTGATTGTTCAAAATTCTTAATAACTTTTTTTCTATTTTCCTTTAATTCTGCAATTAAAAATTCCTTATCCAGTTCCGAATAGACATTATTTCCATTATAACCCTTTTTCCCTAAAAGCTCATATAGCAGATAAATCTGTCTATTCAGATATTCCTGATCTGTTCCGAGATACTGACTTAAATTCAGTTTCCCTGTCAGTGACATCAATTCTGATATCTGCTCTCCTTCTAAAGAAGAGGCAGGTAATTCCAGAATTTTTTCTTCTTCTGAAAGTTCATCAGTTTTCAATTTTTGCATATCTATATAAAATTCTTTTTCTATTAGAACTGAATATTTCTTATTTTTATCTGCTTTTTCCAGTACTTCGCTGAAATTATTATAAAAATAATTCTTCCCGAGGACTCCTGAAGGATAGTTCAACTCAAAAATTTTTATCCTGTATCTTCCAGGAATTACTTTCCTCATTTTTACTTCTCCGTTTATTACAACTTTCACTTCCTTAAACCTAGGTTCTTCTTCAGCTCTCAGCTTTATTTCTGATTTTATTTTGTCAAACATACTAAAACCAAGAATATTTAATATTAATAAAGACACCAATAGTATTTTTTTCAATATTACCTCCTAAGCCTCTTATAGATTTTCTTTTATGGAAATTGCTATCTGTTCAGGAACTATTTCCATTAACTCTTCTAAAGGGGCATTTCTTATATTTTTTATTAAACCAAATCTTTTTATCAGTTCTTTCTTTCTTTTAGGTCCAATTCCCGTTATATCATCTAATCCGCTTTTTACATTTCTCCTGCTCCTAAGCTTCCTATGATGACTTATTCCGAATCTGTGAGCTTCATCTCTCAGTCTCTGTAATATTTTCAAAGTTTCATCTGTCCTGTCAAATATATATGGCTCAGTTACATAAGCCTTGAATATCTCCTCTTCCCTTTTAGCAATGCTTATTATATCAGTATATTCTATTTTTTCCAGTTTCTCAAGAACATCAATAGCTACACCTAGCTGCCCTTTACCACCATCTATCAATATTAGTTCAGGCATTTCTTCAACAGAAAGTTTTGAATATCTTCTTATAAGCGCTTCCCTCATCATAAGAAAATCATCAGGAGTATCTTTTACCGTTATTTTAAAATGCCTGTATTCCCTGGGTTCTGTCTGGCCATCAATAGCTACTGTCATAGCTGCAACAGCATCTTTTCCCTGTATATTTGAAATATCGAAGCATTCTATCCTATATGGTTTCTTTTTTAATTTTAATGTACTTTTAAGACTATTAAGACCTTCCTGTATATTTTTCCTTTGTCTGTAATATTTTTCCACTTCTTCCTTTAAATTTAGGTACCCCATTTCAAGAAGCTGATATCTCCTGCTATATATTTTTGGAAAATACATTCTTATTTCCCTATTCTTTTTTATTTTTGCCCATTCCTTTATCAACTCTTTATTTTCTTCATATATCGGGTTACATATTATATTTCTCGGGATACTCCTCTTTTCATAATAGGATGTAATAAGCCTTTCAAAAAGGTTATCTTCATGGCTTCTTTCCATAGAAATCTGTATATGGTTCTTATTTATTACTTTTCCTTCACGTATATTAAGAATACATAAGAATACCAGTTCACGTTTTTCTTCAAAGACAAAGACATCTTCATCTATTTCCTTGCTGTATTCTATTATCTGAGTCTGAAGCATTCTTTCCAGGGAGCTGATTTTCTCCCTTTCAATAATTGCCCTTTCAAATTCCATATTCAGACTAAGATTTTTCATTTTTTCTTTCAGGATATCCATTATCTGGGTCTCCTGCCCTTTAAGAAAGCTTTTAAAATTTTCTACATCTTCATTATATTCTTTGTCTATTTCTTTATAAAAGCATGGTGCTGTACAGGTATTCATATGATATTTCAGACATGGTTTCGTCACTTTTTCCATGTTCCTGTTACAATCCCTTACAGGAAATATTTTTAACAGGGATTTTACTGCAAAAAATATCCCCATAGGATATGG
>CAYYAV010000263.1:0-2930 GCA_964469865.1 uncultured Fusobacteriales bacterium
TATAAATCCTGTTTTAAAAGCTTCAGGTAAACTTTGTATAATTATTAATAATTCATTCATTTTTTCTCTTATTACACTTCCTTAATTTTTAGTCTTTACTATTGTTGCTCCGGCAAAGGCAGGATTTTTTATATCAAATCCTAAAGCTTTTGCTGTATCTTCATTTACATATAATATCTTTTTATCTGATATTTCAAAAGGTATTTCACTCACTGGTTTACCTTTTAATATCTCTACTGCCATCTGACCGGCCCTCTTTCCTAATTCGAAATAGTCTATTCCCATTGTATACAGGGAACCAAGTTCCACTGAAGAGTTCTCTGTTGCTATGACAGGTTTTTTAGAAGCAATTGCTTCTGAGTTTATAAGCTTTATTCCAGAAACTATCAAATTATCTGTCGGAATATATAACGCATCAACTTGAGAAAGCAATGCCTTAGTAGCTTGAGCCAGCTCGCCAAAAGCAGTAACTCCCTGTAGTACTACTTCTATACCCTTCTCTTTTGCTATTTTTTCAATATCCTTAACCTGTACTAATGAATTCTGTTCTGAAGTGTTGTACAGTACTCCTATTTTCTTTGCATTAGGATTCAGTTTCAACAGAAGATCCAGCTGCTCTCCTATATTATCAACCCTGTCACTTGTTCCTGTAACATTCTGGTTCAATATTTTAGCACTTTCCGGATCTGTAACAGCAGAAAATATTACAGGTATATCTGAAATATTATTAGCTAAAGCCTGAGCTGATGGTGTAGCTATACCAAATACAAGATCTTTCTTGTCCGATTTAAAATTTGTAGCAATAAGGTTGGCATTGGCCATGGAGCCTTCTGCATTTTTTTCATCAAATTCCGTTTTTAATCCGGCTTCTTCAAGTGCTTTCTTAAACCCTTCCTTTGCCAGATCCAACGAAGGATGTGTTACAATCTGTGTTATCCCTATTTTATAAGTTTTTTCTGCTGGAGCAGTTCCTCCTGTTTCCTTATTTGATACAGACCCCTGTTTCCCACATGTCAGCATTAATAATCCACTTAGTACTATCATTATTAACTTTTTCATACTTTACACTCCTTAATTCATTTATTTTACTACTTTGAATCCACAAATTTTACTTTAGATTTTATATCTTCAGGCAGATTTATTCCCAATACCTTTAATGTGTTAGAATTTACAACTATGTCATTTAACTCCATAGTCTTAAATTTTATCTCTGATGCCTTCTTTCCATTCAAGATTTCAACAGCAGTTTTCCCTGCTTCTTTTCCCAGTTCATAATAATCTATCCCTTGCGTTATCAGTGCTCCTCCATTTACATGTGCAGCTTCTGCTCCAAAAACTATCTTTTTAGCTCCTGTAGCTTTTTCTGTAATTAAATTTACTACTGAAGCCACCAAGTTATCAGTTGGCAGATAGATTGCATCAGAAGATGCTATGAGAGCCTCTGTTGCCTGAGGTATTTCATTAGCCTGAGTAATACTTCTTTCTACTATTTCCAGATTCAGTTCTCCTGCTGCCTTTTTTAAATCATTGACCTGAACTATGGAATTCTGCTCTGAAGAATTGTATATGACACCGACTTTCTTTATTTTCGGATCAAGTTTTATAAGGAGTTCCAGCTGCTGCTTTATATTTACTCTGTCACTAACTCCTGTAACATTTTCCTTTACTATCCCTGCAGATTCTGGATCTGTTATTGCTGAAAATACTATAGGTATGTCATTTGTCGCTTGAGCTGCAGCCTGAGCTGTCGGTGTAGCTATGGCATATATCATATCAGGCTTGGAGCTTACCAATGTATTAGCTATTAGATTTGCAGTCGCTACTTCTCCATTTGCATTCTTTTCATCATATTCCACTTCTATTCCGGCTTCTTTTAAGGCCTCTTTAAATCCTTCCCTTGCATTATCCAGTGCAGGATGTGCTACTATCTGAGTTATTCCAATTCTAAACTTCTTTTTTTCTTCCTTGGTACCGGAAACTTTCTCTCCCTGCTTCCCTTCATTTCCACAACTGAAAATCATTACTGTTAATAAGCTCAGTAATATAAAAACTTTTTTCATTTCAAATTCCTCCTACTGTCCTACATAAATTTCTACAATATTCACTAAAATTATTGATATAATCTAAACTATTATAATATATCAGATATTAATCTGAACTATATTAAATAATATCATTTTTTTCTATTTAAAGCAATATGTGGAACAGATAAAAAAATCCTTGCTATTTATACTTCCATCTCATTTAAACTGTTATTTTATTGGTATATATATATTATAGATTATTTGAATAAGAAAAATATATGATTTTTCTAAGTCTAATTCATTGACTAAAAGCTTTTAAAAATTATATAATGTTATCATTAAAAGTATTTTTATATATAAAATGAATTTTTTGGAGGAATTTATCTATGGGAATGAGCCTAACGTATAAAATTTTAAGTAATAATCTTATAAAAGGAGAATTAAAACCCGGAAACGAAATCGCCGTCAAGGTACATCAAACTCTAACTCAGGATTCAACAGGGACTATGGCATATCTTCAGTTAAATGCCATGAATATTGAAGACGTAGCTACAGAAGTTTCTGTTGCCTATGTTGATCATAATATGCTTCAGTCCAGTTTTGAAAATGCGGATGACCACGAATTTATAAAGACGTCCGCAGCAAAACATAACATTATCTTCTCAAAGCCGGGCAATGGTATATGTCACAGGCTTCATCTGGAAAAATTTGGCAAACCTGGAAAAATATTAATCGGATCAGACAGCCATACTCCTACTGGCGGAGGACTGGGGATGCTGGCAATAGGGGCTGGAGGTCTTGATGTCGCTATAGGTATGGCTCGTGGACTTTATTATTTAAAAGCTCCAAAAGTTTATAATATAGAACTGAAAGGGAAGTTAAATCCCTGGGTATCAGCTAAGGACG
>CAYYAV010000264.1:0-2925 GCA_964469865.1 uncultured Fusobacteriales bacterium
AGAAGGAAGATAATTTACATTAAAAATCTCTTGAATTTCCATTCCAATTTGATTAATAAGCTGACTATTTTTTTTAGGACTAAGGGTTAATGCACTTCCAAAATAATCAAAACCCAGTTCCTGAGCCCTCTGGGCAACAATATCAAGTCTCATTTGGAAACACGAATTGCACCTTATTCCTCCTTCTCTTTCTTTTTCCAGCCCTCTCACCTTTTCATAGAATTTCCCCGGATTATATTTTTCTTCTATATACCCCACTTTATTCCCTGTTCTCCTATTGAAGTTCTCAATAAATTCTTTCTGGACAAGAGCCCTTTTATTATATTCAGCTTCAGGATGAATATTATTATTTGCAAACAATATTGTAACATCGGCAGATTTACACATAAATTCCAGAGAATAAGTACTGCAGGGAGCACAACAGCTGTGAAGTAATATTTTTGGCCTTACATTTTCTGTTTTCCAGTCATCCATTAGTTTAGTAAGAACTGTATGAAAATTTATTTTCTGATTTGGATTCATCTTATCCAGGATATCTTGAGCATTTTTTATATTGTTTTTTAATATTTCTTTCAAGATAGCTCCTTATCTTTTTTATTATAAGTTTCTAAAGCTTTTTTTAAGACTTTCATCCCATTTTCAATTTCTGTAAGGTTATGAGTACAGAAAGAAAATCTGGCTTCTTTCAGCCCTTTCCCTTTCCTTGAATAAAATCCAGGACCAGTAGCAAATGACAAAGTCTGGTTTTTATATCTGAATTCTGTCAAAAGCCAGTTTATAAAATTCTCAATATTATCTACAGGAAGTTCAGCAACTATGTAAAAAGCACTACTTGGTCTAAAAGAAACTATACCAGGTATCTCTTTCAGATGATTATACATAAGATCCCTTCTTACTTTATATTCCAATCTTACATTATCGATATATGTATCCAAGGTATTGATCAGATTGGAACTTGCAATTTGTTCTATTGTAGATACTGAAAGTCTTGCCTGGCATAACTTCAATGCCTGGGCAATAAATTCTTTATTTTTTGAGGCAAGTACTCCTATTCTTGCTCCACATGCACTATAATGTTTTGAAATACTGTCTATAAGTATTGTTCTATCACTGATTTCAGGTATTGTCATAAATGATTTATATTCTATATCATCATCATATATAAACTGTCTATAAACTTCATCTGCTATAATGTATAAATCATATTTTATAGCTATTTCCTTGATAATTTCTACTTCGTCATCTGTAAAAACTATTCCTGTTGGGTTACTTGGATTGGAAAACATTATTGCCCTTGTCTTCGGAGTTATCAAATTTTCAATTTCTTCCTTTTTAGGAAGATGATAATGATTTTCAATAACTGTTTCAATAGGAATTAACTTTGCTTCAGCACTTCTAAGAAAACTGTCATAGTTAGTATAATAAGGTTCAGGAATAAGAACCTCATCTCCAGGATTGCATATAGTCTGTAAAGCAATCTGTATAGCTTCACTTCCGCCATGTGTAATTAGCATTTCTTCCGGATAAATTTCTATCCCCGATTTACTATATGATTTTGAAAATGAATCCCTTAATTCAACTATTCCTGCTGAATTTGCATATTTTACTATTTTTTCCTTAAAATTATTCAGTCCTTCAAAAAACGTATCAGGTGTTTTTACATCAGGCTGTCCTATATGAAGTTCATATACTGTAACTCCATCTTTTTTTGCAGCATCAATAAGAGGAACCAATTTCCTTATAGGAGAGTACTGCATACCTAAAATTCTATTTGAAAATTTCATTTTTTATCACCTTTAATTAGATTCAATCTTACCTTTCATATAAAATATCTATTTACTGTTATATTTCTGATTTAATGCCATCAATATTGCATAAGTCTCGAGATCAACTACTCCGTCATATATGGATGGTCTAAATCTATGCTGGAATACCTTAACTACATTTTCTGTCTGTTTATCCCACATTCCTGTCAGTTCTATTCCATAACCAAATTTTTTAAATTCATTCTGAATATCATAAACTGAAATAGTATAAAATTTAGATGCATATTCACTCATATACGATTGTTTAATGTAATCATCATACCACATTCCCAGACCATATCTAGTATATAATTCTTTCCACGGAAATAAAGGACCTGGATCAGACTTTCTCTGAGGGGCAATATCTGAATGTCCCAATATATTTTCAGGCGGAATTTCGTATTTATCACTCAAATATTTCAAAAGCACTGCTACCTGCTCTATCTGAAAATCTTTATATGGGACAAATTTTCCACTAATTTCTCCATTGTTTACAATTTCTATCCCAATTGAACTGTCATTTAAATTTGTCCTTGTCTTCCAGCTGCTAAGCCCTGCATGCCATGCTCTCTTATCTTCATCTACTAAAGCATATACAGGATCTCCATACTGATCAGAAACAAGAAAGTGAGAACTGACATCCTTTTCAACAAGAGCTCTTATTGAAGCATCTTTATCAATGGCAGTATAATGTACAATTATAAATTTCTGCCTGAAATCCTGACTTATAGAATTATATTCCGTACTGAGGGTAATCTTTCCAGAAGAATTACTTATTGTCTTACCCGGTCTATAAGTAATCCCATTTGAAGGATTTTCATTAGCTGAATGAGTTATTCCTGATATAATCAGCAGACATCCGATTAAAATTTTATTTATATTACTTTTCATTTATTCCTCCTTAATTCCAGTTTTCATATTTTTTACTTCAAGTATTATAACATATATTAACATTAAAATTCCAATTATTATTCTTATTACAGCATTTATATTATTATCAAAATCTAGCCAGATTAATATAGAATTAATGAAATTTAAAAATGAAACGATAAACAATGTCTTGCTTTTACTGTCTTTCATGTAAAATATATTCATTATTGAAGTAAATATAAATACCACT
>CAYYAV010000265.1:0-2905 GCA_964469865.1 uncultured Fusobacteriales bacterium
CTTGTAGGCATACCGTCCTTAAATCTCTGGATACTCTCTCTCTTATTCATACCCAATATTCCATCGTGACCTCCTGTCATCCCTACATCTGTTATATACGCAGTTCCTCCAGGCAGTATCCTTTCATCTGCTGTCTGGGTATGGGTATGGGTGCCATAAACTACCGAAACTTTTCCATTAAGATTCCATCCCATTGCCTGTTTTTCAGAAGTTGCTTCTGCATGGAAATCTACTATTATTATATCTGTTTCTTTCCTAAGTTCCGGAATAGTATTTTCCAAAGCTAGAAAAGGACAGGCTATAGGAGCCATGAATACTTTTCCCTGTACATTTACTACTGCTATCTTTATTCCATTTTTTTCAGATATTATATATCCTCTACCGGGTGTTTCCTTGGCAAAGTTTAATGGCCTTATTATATTTTTTGATTCATTCATATAGGGATATATCTCTTTCTTATCCCATGTATGGTTTCCCATGGTTATGACATCTACTCCCTTTGCTAAAAACTGCTCAGCTATTTTTGCAGTTATTCCAAATCCTGCAGCTGAATTTTCTCCGTTTACTATAATAAAATCATAATTTTGCTTTCTTTTCCCAAGAAATTTGAACAGAATATTTCTCCCCGGCTCTCCTACAATATCACCTATTATTAAAAACTTCATTTCTTCTCTCTTTCTTTCTTCGATACAATATTATACTGTATTTCAAGATTTTTTTAATACACTGTTCCATATATGTAGTTTATTTTTTTCATTTATAGCTTCTTTTCCATTACTGTTTTTAATGCAGAAAATCCTAATTTTTCATAAAATCTCATCGCTCCTCCATTAAAATTCCACACATTCAGTATTACACTACTGCACTCATTCTTCTTTGCTTCTTCTTCTATGAACTGATACATCTGACCCCCTATATTCTTCCCTCTTTCGTCCGAATCTACACAAAAATCATCTATAAATAGGATTTTTCTGTCAATCAGCGACTGTATTCCCTTTGTATACTGATAAATACAGAATATATATCCAACTATCCTGTCATTTTTATCTGTTGACACGAATATAGGTTTTTCATCATTTTCTATTAATTTCTCTAATTCTTCTTTAGTATATTTTTTCATCCCTTCCTTAAAGATATCAGGCCTTTCATCTGAATGTACTTTATGTACCTGGTATAGCAGCTCCTCTATTCTGTTTATATCCTTCACCACAGCCCTTCTTATTTTCAACATATAGACCACCTTCCATTTCATCTTAAATGATATATAAATTATATCTGTTATTTCCATTTTTTTCAATATCTTGGTCAATCTTATCCACTAAATAGTTTAAATAATCTTGATACTAAGCAAATAAGGGAGAAAATCTCTCCCTTGTCAATTGAAATTAGTTTTATCTATTTTTTATATATTTTTCATTCATAATTCATATTCCTAATTTACTTGGCAAATTCTACAGCTCTTGTTTCTCTGATAACTGTTACCTTTATCTGCCCAGGATATTGCATTTTTTCCTCAATTTCTTTTGCTACTTCTCTTGACAGTATTTTTGCCTTATCATCATCTATATGATCAGGATGGACTATCAGTCTTAATTCCCGTCCTGCCTGTATAGCATAGGAACTTTCAATTCCTTCATGACTGTTTGCAATTTCTTCAAGCTGTTCCAGTCTTTTTAAATAATTTGATAAAGTTTCTCTTCTTGCTCCAGGTCTTGAAGCGGAGATTGAATCTGCCGCCTGTACCAGTACCGCTTCCACACTTAACTGTTCTACTTCATTATGGTGTGATTCTACTGCATTTATCACTATTTCATTTTCCTTAGAAAATTTTCTTAGAAACTCTCCTCCATTTATAGCATGAGAACCTTCCTGTTCATGTGAAAAAGCTTTTCCAATATCATGTAACAGTGCTGCTCTTTTTGCTACATCTATATTTGCTCCTATTTCGGCAGCAAGTGCTGCCGCTATATGGGCTACTTCTATGGAATGCTGTAATATGTTCTGTCCAAATGAAGTCCTAAATCTAAGTCTACCGAATACTTTTAAGACCTCCCTTGGTAAAGTAGGTATACCGACTTCCAGAATTGCCTGTTCAGCTGCTTCCATGATACTTTCATCCACTTCTTCCTGTGCCTTCTCTACAACTTCTTCAATTTTTGTAGGATGTATTCTCCCATCTGATATCAATTTTTCCAATGCTATTCTTGCTACTTCTCTTCTTACACCGTCAAAGGATGACAGAACCACTGCTTCCGGGGTATCATCTATTATCAGATCCACTCCAGTAGCAGCCTCTATTGCTCTTATATTCCTTCCTTCCCTTCCGATTATCCTTCCCTTCATTTCTTCACTTGGAAGCTGGATAACTGAAATTGTGGAATCTACCACATAATCTGAAGCAGCCTTACTGATAGCCGTAGAAATAATTCTCTTGGCAATTCTATCTTTCTCTCTATCTAAATTGTGCTCATAATCTCTTATCAATACAGCTTTATCATGATCAAGTTCATTTTCTAATCTTGTCAGAATTATTTTTGAAGCATCTTCCCTCGTAAGTTCAGAAATTCTTTCCAGCTCCCTCTCTTCCTTCTCAATCAGGTCTTTTAATTCACTCTCTTTTCTGTTGAGTTTTTCCCTCTGCTTTTCAAGTTTTCCTTCTTTATCTTCCACTCTTTCAATTTTTGATTCCAGCGTTTCTTCCTTCTTAGCAATTCTTTCTTCTTTCAAAAGAATTTCTGACTTCATTTTCTTTATCTCGTCATCAGCTATTTTTCTTTCTGTAAGCAGTTCTTCCTTTACCTTTAATGTCTCTTCTTTTCTGAATGATTCTATTTCTCTTTCAACTTCTTTTTTTGATGATTCCAGCCTTCTTCGTGCATCAACTATCCTGAGCTCTAACTCACTA
>CAYYAV010000266.1:0-2895 GCA_964469865.1 uncultured Fusobacteriales bacterium
GAAATGGAAAAGGTATATTATATAGATAGAAAGAATGACAATAGGAAGACCGAATTGACTGTTTCAAGGAAGAAGAACAGCATGTATTATGAACTGAGGCATTTTATAGATCTGTTCCTGGACGGGAAGATAGAATCACCTATAAATAGCTGGAATCTTACTTTGCAAGTAAGGAAATTGATGGATGAAGCAAGAAGTCAGATAGGTATAGTGTTTCCTGCTGACATAAATAAGAAAATATGATATTATATAGTGAGCTATGTTCAAGAATGTATGAAAAAGATGATTTTAGCATAATCTATGTAGGAGAGATAGTAAAAGTCTACAGGAAGTAGAAGAATCAGGAGGAAAGAAGATGGATAATTTTAAATTTCATGCTCATACAGAAATATTTTTTGGAAAAGGAGAGATAAAACATCTAAAAGAGGCTATAGGGAGGTACGGTAAGAATGTCCTTCTTGTATATGGTGGAGGAAGTATAAGAAAGAACGGAATATACGATGAAGTATATAGGCTTCTGGAAGGTTTCAGAATACATGAACTGAGTGGTGTGGAACCTAATCCCAGGATAGAGACAGTGCGTCGTGGAGTAGAAATGTGCAGGAAAGAAAAAATAGACGTGGTTCTTGCTGCAGGTGGAGGAAGTGTTATAGACTGTGCTAAGATTATAGCTGCCGGAGCCTATTATAAAGGGGATGCATGGGATATTGTCCTTGATTCGGGAAAGATAACGGAAGTATTACCCATAGTGACTATATTAACGCTTGCAGCTACAGGTTCTGAAATGAATAAAAATGCAGTAATTTCAAATATGCAGACTAATGACAAAATAGGGTGTGCTCATTGGGATATGATACCTAAGGTATCGATATTAGATCCGACTTATATGTATAGCTTGCCTCCTATTCAGACGGCAGCAGGAACAGCGGATATTATGTCTCATGTATTTGAAAATTATTTTAAAAAGGAGAAAGGTGCATTCATACAGGACAGATTTTCTGAAGGTATACTGGAAGCATGTATAAAATACTGTCCTATAGCTTTAAAAGACCCTGAAAACTATGAGGCGAGAGCAAACCTTATGTGGGCAAGCACAACTGCACTCAATGGATTATGCGGTGTAGGTAAGGGAGGGGCATGGAGCTGCCATCCTATTGAACATCAGTTAAGTGCCTACTATGACATAACCCACGGGATAGGACTTGCCGTTATAACCCCTAAATGGATGAGATATATCCTGAATGGCGATACAGTAGATAAATTCTGTGAATATGCTGTAAATGTATGGCATCTTGAGGATGATACTGAAAATATTGAAGATAGGTTTGAACTCGCCAATAAGGCAATAGATGCTACGGAAAAGTTTTTCCTTGATTGTGGAATCCCTGAAAATCTTACTGAGCTTGGGATAGATAAGGAAAAATTTGAGGAAATGGCTGAAAAGGCAGCCGGAGGAGGAAGGCTTGATACGGCATATGTTCCGTTAAAGAAAGAAGATATAATAAAGATTTATAGAATGTGTCTATAAGATTGTATATCCTTTTCTGACAATTTTGACAGCCTTTTCCAGAGATTTAAAATCTTTAATTTTTTGTGGATTTATGTTATAATACGGAGAAGAATTCAGGTTGGAAAACATCTAATTAATTAAGAGATAAATAGAGCAGCTTAAAGTTCTGGAATATTAAGTAAAAATTGATAATAAAAGGAGAAAATCCGGTATGAAGGTTTCGTTGATTATGCCGACAATAAACGTTACATCAGAATTGAATATATTTCTGACAAGTCTGACTAGACAGACTTATGAAAATTTTGAACTTATAGTAGTTGATCAGAATACTGACAGCAGTGTACTGGACATTATAACAGAATATGAGGAACAGTTGGAAATAAAATATTTGAAAAGCCCTGAAAAAGGACTCAGTCTGAACAGGAACAAAGGATTGTTCATCATGGAGGGGGATATAGCAGCTTTTCCTGATGATGATTGTGAGTATAATGACGATACTATAGAGAAGGCGGTAAAATTCTTTAAAGAAAATCCTGACAGGAGAATATATTCATGCAGGACATTGGAAAAAGGTAAAGATTATGGTACAGGTATTATGCCTGAATATGATACTGAAATAACTCTAGATAATGCTGAAGATACAGTAAAATCCATTACTTTTTTTGTAAACTTTTCTAGGGAAGATGTGGAACTTTTTGATGAATATATGGGAGTAGGCTCACTATTTGGGAGCGGTGAAGAAACAGACTATATACTGAGGCTACTTCATAAAGGCTTTAAAGGGAATTATTTTGCAGGGGATATAATATATCATCCTGCCAAGAAAGGAAATTATGATGATCTGGACAGGGCATACAGATATGCTCTCGGATATGGAGCACTGGTAAAGAAAGAAGTGAAGGAAAGAAAGAACTTCAGATATATATTCAAACTATGGAAAAGATTGATAAGGAATATAGGAGGCATGCTTATCTCAAAACACAAGAAGTACCATGGTATTGTCTTTGAAGGAAGAGTACAGGGATATTTTAAATATAAGGTTGAAAAAAATAGGAAAAACAGGAAAAAATAAAAGGATAGGAGAAAAGATGGATAAAATCAGGTGTCTTATAAATATATGTATTGCATGTCTTTTATATCCCTTTACTAAAAAAAGATTTGAAGGAAAAAAAATATGGCTCGTAGGCGGAAATGCAGGCGAACTGTTTGTGGATAATTCGAGGGCAATGTATGAGTACCTAAGAGCAAGAAAAAATGTGGAGGAGTTATGGGTATTGAATAAGAACTCGGAAATCAGAGGCAAGATTCCGGGAGAGATTCTGATAAAAGGAAGTATTAAAGCTTATCTATATTTTATAAATGCAGAAGTTGTATTATTTTCCCAT
>CAYYAV010000267.1:0-2891 GCA_964469865.1 uncultured Fusobacteriales bacterium
TTTTTATTTACTACATTTCAAAATTACCTGTTATCCAACGATAACTTCCACAATCTCATCTATCATAAATCTTGAAAAATACTCCCCAATGTCAACTGTTTCCAATTTCTCCTTCACAGCTTCCCTTGTATATTTCGTATCTTTCAACAAATTTTCAATTTCACTTAAATTTTCATTTTTCCCAAAGAAATCTCCATAAAATTTGATATTTTTAATTCGTGAATTTTCCACTATGGCAAAAATTTGAATTTTTCCATTTGTAAAACGTTTTTCACGAGTTATATTAAATTCTGGAGATGTTCCATAAATCCAATCCCAGTTTCTATGTTTTTTTTCAGCATTTTCTTCAATAATTTTTAATTCTTCCAGATTAAATTTATATTCTTCCATATTAGGATAAGGCTTTTTCATATACTCCATTATTTTTTTACCAAATTCATTTACCGTAATCTGCTCCTTTAAGTGAGGAAGTATGTTTGTAACACGGCTTACCGATTTTACCCCTTTTGACTCAATCTTATCCTTTGAAACTTTAAGAGCTTTTGCCAATTCTGAAAAATTTACATCAAATAACAGGCAGCCATGGTGCATTACCCTGTCTTTTATATATGCCTGAGCATTTCCACAAAATTTCTGTCCGTCTATTTCCAAGTCATTCCGTCCTGTAAATTCAGCTTTTACTCCTAATTCAGCCAAAGTATCTATAATCGGTTTTGAAAATTCCTTAAAGTTAAAACCTTCTTTATTTTCCTGCCTATTTGAAATTATCGTATAATTTAGATTGTTTAAATCATGATAAAAACTGTACCTCTGCCGGAAATTCTCCGAATAATATGAATCCCTTTTTCACGTGTATATTCAGTATTTATCTTCTCAATTGTATTTTGATATTTTCCTACAACAATTGTCGGTTCATTTATCCAAAGTAAAAATATTTCATCAATATCACTCAACTCCTTAAAGCAATATTCTTCCAAAGCGATATTAAATGCAGGATCATTGGATTTATTAATATAATATTTCATATTTTTCAAATTCCTTTCAATTTTTAATTTTTATTTTTTTAGGCAAATGGATTGCTTCGTCAAGAGCATCTTCACACGCTTCAAATACAGCTTCCGAATAAGTCGGATGTGCATAAATTGTCTTAATTACTTCATCTACTGTGATTTCCATTGCCATAAGCCCTGATGCCTCATTAATCATTTCTGCCGCTGAAGGCCCTACAATATGCACTCCCAAAATTTCTCCATATTTCTTATCTGTAATAACTTTTGCAAATCCTGCCGTTTTCCCTGATGCTAATACTCTTCCATTTGCTGCAAACTGGAATTTACCAACTTTGATGTCATATTTTTCTCTTGCTTCCTCTTCTGTAAGTCCAACCATTGCCACTTCCGGTACAGTATAAATTGCAGATGGTGTTGTTTCAAGCCTAATTTCCCGATGATTTCCCTGAACTGCATTTTCAGCTGCAACTTCTCCCATTCTGAATGCTGCATGAGCTAACATCTTAATTCCGTTTATATCTCCTGGTGCATAAATTCCAGATATACTTGTTTCCATATATTTGTCAACTTTGATTTTACCTTTTTCCATTTCCAGTTCAAGTTCTCCAACTGCTTCTAAATCAGGCACTCTTCCTATTGATAATAATGCTTTTTCAGAAACAATGTCATCATGTCCCTCCAATTTGACTGTAAGATTATGCCCGTCATCTCCACAACCGTAACTTCACTTCCAAACGAAAGGAATACTTGTCCAAGTTCAATTCCTACGATTCCTCCTTCAATTACAGTAAACGATTTTGGAATTTTCTGTAAATCTAAAATATCATCACTTGTAAGCACTTTATTACTTTCAATTCCCGGAATATTTATTTTTCCAACTTTCGATCCACCAGCCAAAATAATTTTATCGGTACGTAAAATCGTTTCTCCGTTTACAACAACATCAAATTCATCTTCAGATTTTTCTTTTTTAGGTGTCTGGCTAGGTTCATCCACTTTTTCAGGTATTGTCTGTGAAGGCGTTTTTTCTGTCACTGTATTTACTGAACTATCTGGAGCTGCTTCACCTTCTGCACCGATATATCCAATAATTTCTGTAACAGGTACTGTTTCTCCATCACTTTTCAATATTTTTATTAAATATCCTGATTCTTCAGCTTCCAATTCCATACTTGTCTTGTCTGTCATTATTTCAAGAAGTATTTCTCCGGCTTCTACTTTTTCACCTTCTTTTTTATTCCATTCTATAATCTGCCCTTCTGTCATATCAATTCTGGCACAAGAAGCCCTCCATCAAAACCTACTGCAATTGCCAAGTTTACATAACTATGTAAAATAATCTGTGTACCATCTTCCGATAAACTTGAATTTACAAATTTATGTTTTAACAGAGTTTTTATAACTGCAAATGAAATAATGTCTGTTATTGCTATTTTTTTCCCCGTATTTTCCAAAATTGTGTCTAATATTTTTTTTCTCAATGCAATAATTTCGGTCATATCAATTTCATAATTAAGTGCAAATGTAGGTGCTGTCAAATAACTTTCCGTCATACGTTTTGAAATAACTTTTTCCTTTCCACTTTAATTTATTGTTTATCTTTTATTTTTCTAATCGCTTCTGAAATTTTTTCCACACTTGGAACCATCGCTGTTTCAAGGGCATGATTATACGGTATCGGCACATCTTCTCCCGCCAACCTTACAATTGTATGATTCAAATAGTCAAATGTGTCGCTTTCCGAAATAATTGCTGAAATTTCTCCAATGAACCCACTTGTTTTATGTGCATCATTTACCAAAATTACAGTTACAGGTACCTGCCCTTTCCCTCCAAACATATATCTAGTTTTTGCCGCTTGATTTACAATGTTATCCATCA
>CAYYAV010000268.1:0-1106 GCA_964469865.1 uncultured Fusobacteriales bacterium
AGGGACAGAAGTTACTATTCTAGAATCCCTTCCTAATATTCTTGGAAATATTGATAAGGATATAACTCAAAATCTAAAGCTAATAATGAAAAAGCGCGGGGTAGATATTCATACTTCTGTTAATGTAAAAAAAATAGAAAAAGATGATGAAGAATTATGCTGTATATATACTGAAAAAGATAAGGATGTAGAAATACGGGCAGAATGTATACTCTGTGCAGCAGGACGTATTCCGAATACTGAAGGACTTTTTGGAGAAGGGGTAGACCTTTCTATGGAGAAAGGAAGGATAATCGTTGATGAAAAATTTAAGACAGACATGGATGGAGTATATGCCATAGGAGATCTGATTAAGGGAATGCAGCTCGCTCATCTTGCCAGTGCTCAAGGAATATGCCTTATTGAAGAGCTTGCAGGTCATGAGAGGAGTATAGAACTTTCCGTTGTTCCTTCGTGTATTTATACAGAACCTGAAATTGCCGTTATAGGAATTAGTGAATCAGAGGCGAAGGAAAATGGGATTCCTGTGAAAGTCGGGAAATTTATAATGAATGCCAACTCTAAGTCTGTTATTTCAAAGGAAGAAAGAGGAATTATAAAGATTATAGCAGATGAACGTACAGAGAAAATAATTGGAGCTCATATGATGTGTGCCAGAGCAACTGATATGATTGGAGAGTTTGGAAGTGCTATCACGAATCGGATGACAGTTTCTGATTTACTGAAGTCTATGAGGGCACATCCGACATACAATGAAGGAGTAGGAGAAGCTCTTGAAGAAGTCTATGGTTCTGCAATACATGTGGTACCTAAAATAAAATTATAAATTAAGAACGGAAAAATTCAAGCTTTTGTATTTTTCCGTTTTATTTTATATTATCTTTTTTTTGATTTATATCTTTATTTCTGATATAATTTCATTGAATAAATCATATATAAAAAATTATAGTAATGTAAGATGAATTGAGAGGTAAGAATAGATGAAAAGAATATTGTTAGCATTATTTTTAGCAGGAATAGTGTTATATGGAATAAATAATGAGAAAATATCCAAGATGACTATAGAAAATCCTGTACAGACTCAGAAAATTGGAATGGAGGATTAT
>CAYYAV010000268.1:1116-2876 GCA_964469865.1 uncultured Fusobacteriales bacterium
TGAGTAAAACAGTAAGACCCCAGGATGATTTTTATAAATTCGTAAATGAAATGTGGGAAAATAGAACAGAAATCCCTTCTACAAAACCTGCATGGGGTGCTTTTACAGAATTAAATGAAGAAAATCAGAAATTCTTAAAAGATATGATTGCTGAACTTAAAAAGAAAAAAAATAATATAACTCCTGATGAGAAGAAAGTGCTTATATTATATAATACCTATTATGATGTAAAAAAACGTGATAAAGAAGGACTTAAACCTCTTCAGGAAGACTTAAAGAAAATAAATGTCATAAAAAATGTAGATGATTTTGAAAAGTTTACAATAGAGATAACAAAGAAAGGAAGAAGTACTCTTTATGGCTGGGGGATTGGAAGTGATCTTAATGATTCCTTTAATAATGCAGTATATATGGGAGCAGCAGGATTAGGCCTTTCCAAGGACTATTATCAAAAAGAGACCAAGGAAAACGAAGAAATTATAAAGGAATATACGAGGTATGTAAAGGATATGCTTGATTTCCTTGGTGAAAGTAACAGTGGAGATAAAGCAAGAAATATAGTTGAATTTGAAAAGAAAATAGCTAATACATTTCTTACAAATGAAGAAAGCCATGATGTGAAAAAGTACAATAATCCGAGAACTGTGAAACAGCTTTCTGGAATAGTGAAAAATGTTAATCTGGAAAATTATCTGAAAGAATCAGGGGTGAATACGGATAAAGTCATAATAAGCCAAATAAAATACTATGAAAATCTTGATAAATTTATAAATGAAGATAATATTAATATTATAAAAGATTATATGAAATTTCATCTGATTTCAGGTTCTGCAGGTATTCTGACTGATAGCCTTGGAAAAAGAAAATTTGAATTTTATGGAAAATATCTTAACGGTCAGAAAGAAAGGGAAGTTCTGGAAAAAAGAGCATTATATTTTGTTGATGGCACTCTTGGAGAAATAATATCTAAAATTTATGTAGAAAGAAAATTTTCTCCTGAAGCAAAAAAAGATACGCAGGAAATGGTTGATTATATAGTAAAGGCTTTTAGAAATAGGGTACAGGACTTGACATGGATGAGTTCAGAAACTAAAAAAAAGGCCATTGAAAAATTAAATAAATTTACAGTGAAAATTGGTTATCCTGATAAGTGGGAAGATTTCAGTAGGCTTGAAATAAATAGTAAAGATACATTATATGAACAGATGGGAAATATAGATAAATGGCTATATACTAAGGAACTTGAAAAAGTAGGGAAGCCTGTGGATAAAAAAGAATGGTTTATGAATGCACATGAAGTGAATGCATATTATTCACCGACAAAGAATGAAATAGTGTTTCCGGCAGGGATACTTCAGTTTCCTTTTTATGATCTCAATAAGTCAGGAGCAGGATCTAATTTTGGAGGAATAGGTGCAGTTATAGGACATGAACTTACTCATGGATTTGATGTATCTGGAGCAAATTTCGATGGAGATGGAAATGTAAAAGACTGGTGGACTAAAGAAGACCGTGAAAAATTTGATCATATTACAAAAAAACTGGAAGAGGAATTTTCGGGATATTCTGTTTCAGAAAATGTAAGCATAAATGGGAAATTTACATTGACTGAAAACATTGCAGATCTAGGAGGAATAAATATAGCTTACGATGCATTACAGCTATATCTGAAGGACCATCCCGAAAAAGATATAAAGGTAGGAGGATATACTCAGGATGAACTGTTCTTTATGAATAACGCAAGAATATGGAGACAGAAA
>CAYYAV010000269.1:0-2868 GCA_964469865.1 uncultured Fusobacteriales bacterium
CGCATTAGTGACTGGAGTTCAGACGTGTGCTCTTCCGATCTATCTCTTTCTCATTATTTTTTATATAATTTTCTACTGCCAATGTTATTAAACCAAGAGAATTTGCTTTCTTCAAATGAGTTAAAAAAAGCGATACTGTTTTTCCAGTTATACCATCGAGAGTTTTCCATTTTGAATATGCTCCTTCAGTATGAAATCCACTTATATTTATTGGTGAGGAAACTCCTGCTCCTACTGATCCACTTATTCCTATTCCTAATCCCTTTAAGGTTGTTATATTTGTCTCTTTTATTGGTATTGATGGAACATACAATACAACTCCTATAGAACCACCAACACAAAGTTCCAGCTGCATTTGTTATTCTCTGTTCTACATCCCCTCGTGAATAATCTGCTCCTATTTCATAACTGCTTATCAAATAATCTTTACTAATAATTTTTTATACATAAGTATAATAAAAATATTTTTTAATTTTTTAAAATAATTCATCTGTTATAATGAACATATTATTTGTTAATAAAGGATATTCTATTTCTTTTTTGTAGTATATTTTATATATATCCAGTTTCATTTTATTCTTTACATTTATTATCTTTAATTTACAATATTCAGCATACGTTTTATCTAGTGGTATCTCTTTCAGTTCAATTATCATGAATAACTCATCATCAATTCTTAGTGGATATCCTCCTATCTGAATATTATCATGTACTTTATAAATTAATTCTGATTTTTTCTCCCCCTTGTATCTTTTAACTATATTATTTCCATTCATATAATACACTTTATTATTCAGATAGTCAAAAGGCAACTCTCCTTCAAATAAATATTCTGATTTATTTTTTGTCCTGTCAAAAATATAAATTCTATTTTCTTTGGAATATATAATTTCATTTTCCTTTATAATCGGTAAACCTTGTCCGTTGTATTTTAAAACTTCTTTTGTTTTTTCTGTTTTTATATTATACTCGTATAATATATTTTTCTGTGATTTATCTGTACTATCTAAATAACTTCCTCTTGAAAAAAATAACTGATCTTTAATTTTTTTTATATAAGGTATCTGACCATTAAACGACATATTAACTAATTTCTTTTTTAAAATTCTTTTATTTCTAATATCATATTCTACAATAAAATTCTTTTCCTTTCTACTATTTTCAATAATAATTCCTTCACTATTTTTTTATAACTAACTTCATTTTTTAAATAAAACAAATTTCCATTTTCAACTGATAAAATCGCCAATGCTCCCTGTGCAGAAAATTCATAAAGTTTTTTTGTTTTATTATATACTATTATCTTCTCATTATCCCTTCCTTTAACTATTGTAGCAAAATATTTTTTATCTATCCTATCCCAAAAACTTATTTTTTTTAATATCTCAATAGCTATTTTACCAATTATAATTAACATATACAAAAGTATAACTAACAATATTACAGACTTAATTTTTTTCATAATCGATACCTCACCTAAAAGTGTGTCTAAAAATTTAAAAATTGCAATATTTTTTATTTTGTATTCTAGTTTTAAATAAATTGAAACAAATTTTCAAACACACTTAATTTTTTAATTTTTCTTTTTATGAATCACTACATTTTTTATTATTTTTCGTTTCAATGTGTAAGGTTCTCTATTATATTGACTTTCTAACATTAATCCTCCATTTCTTTCTGCCTGCTGTCTTAAGTCAAGATAAGACTTTAAACCACTTGGTGAAATTTCATAAACTAAATTAACATCTTTAGTTGAACTATTTATTGCTACTATCGTAATAGTTGTACAATTTCTTCCCAACAAATCATAATCATATTTTTTATTTAATCTTATTCCTCTATTATTTTTAGCCCATTTAATTTCATAAGTTCCTCTATTGCTTTCCTGTATTTTTTTGAAAAATTCTTTGATTTTTTGCTCTTCTTCTCTGGTAAAATTTAATTCATATTCTACTAAATCTTGTTTTTTTTCATACATATTTAAATACTTGCTCCTATCCGCTTCAACATATATGGCATCACCTTTGGAACGAAGAAGTCCCCAAGTTGCATTAGGATCATATCTACCAAAATTATACACTATTCCATCAACTTCAATAGAAATATGACCGAAATCTGTTATCCCTTTATATGGTTTATGATAAAAAATACTAGTTTTATCCTCCCAATCATTCCCAAGCTGTCCTGCATTATAGCCTAATTCACTTCCTATCATAACAAGCGGTGTATCTCCTGCCACTCTGTTGTAATAGTTTTCAAACTGCTCCCCATAAAAGCTTGCATAGTCCTCCGAGTCTGCCAGTCCTCTTCGTTCCATATCATCCCTTGTTGCTTCAAAGTCCAACCTATCTCTATAATAAAGTCCGATATTTTTATTTTCATTCTCCAATACCGCCTTCATTATCTCTGATATTCTTCCGTATCCTTTCTCCACTTTTAGATAAAGGTGAATAAAAATTTATTAACTCAGATTATCTAGCACTCCAAGACACTTTATTCATGCAAAAATAAAACCCACCTCGTAAAATTACTCGTTCAGACAGTTGTTTTTACATTTCATTCCTGTTTTCTGTTACTAAAGTATTTGAATGTTGGTTATATTTTATATAAATAGCTTAAAAATTATTTAATATTAAAAATATCGGATACACTATTTCAAATATTATGGAAATGTATATATATAATTTTTTTAATATAATTTTTTTGGCAAATACTAATACTAATATTTTTTGAAAATAAAACAGAATAATAATACCTAGAAAAATTATGACACTAACATTACTTTTATTCATATTATTAAGAACATCATTCTTTAATACCCATATGTATATTATAAATTAACATAAAGAAATAATTGAAATTGAAATC
>CAYYAV010000270.1:0-2846 GCA_964469865.1 uncultured Fusobacteriales bacterium
TGCTGAAGACTGGGATAATGTAGGACTGCTTCTAGGAAATGAAAACATGGAAATAACGAAGGTTCTATTTTGTCTAGATTTGACACTAAGAGCTGTAGATGAGTCTGTAAAAAAGGGAGTAAACCTGGTAATTTCCCATCACCCTGTAATATTTTCGGGATTAAAGAAAATAACTGCTGAAACAGTTCAAGGAAAAAAAATATTAAAGCTTATTGAAAATAAGATAGCAGTATATTCTATACATACAAATTCAGATTTTGCATTAAATGGATTAAATGATTTTATAATGGAAAAACTGGAATTAGATGGAATTACTGAAATTCATAATGAATTTGAATATGAGGACTATAACTTTATAAAGCACAGGATAGAAAAACATAAGGCCGGAACTGCAAGGATAAAATATCTTCATCAGGAAATGAAGCTGGGAGATCTTATAGATATAATAAAGAATAAGCTTGGGCTTGATTATGTGAGATATGTCGGTGAAAAAGATGCTTATGTAAGGAAAATAGGACTTATAACAGGAGGAGGGAGTTCATTTCTGCATGATATAAAAGGGAAAATAGATGTTTTTTTGACAGGAGACTTAAGGCATCATGAAGCTCTTGATGCGTTAGAAGAAGGTGGAATGCTGATTGATATAGGCCATTATGAAAGTGAATATCTGTTCGTAGACTTGATGGAAAAGGAAATGTCAAAGTTTTTTAATGGGGAAATGATTAAATATTTTGATGAACCTGTATTCAAGCTAGGATAAAAAATAATTTTAAGTTGGTATGAAATATGAATGAAAAAAGCATAGATGAAAGAAATATAAGGCAGAAGAAAGAACTGGAATTAATAGAGGCTATAAAAAGAAGAAGAATAAATGAAGCTTTTGGAATCGAAGAAGCTGAAGGGGATAATCAAGTAAAAAAGAAGAACTTCCTAAAGCTGATTTTGAGAATAATCGTGTTCAGCCTGATATTTACTATTATATTATTGATAATCGGATTATTTGTATATTTGATAAACGAATATACAGAGTATCAGTCATATAAAAAGAATAATAAGGAAATAATAGCTTTTGGAGAATTATACAAGAAAGAACAGAAAATGAAGGAAGATGAGATAAAAGAACTGTCTAATATAACTTTAGATAATATACGGAATCTTCCTGAGGACAAGAAAGAGCTTATGTTTAATCTGATACCTAGTGGAAATCCCCTTAAAAGGGAAATGTTCATTACAAGTGAATTTGGAGTGAGAACACATCCTGTTTCAGGAGTAAAAAGAGAACACCATGGAGTAGACCTCAGAGTAGATATCGGAGATGATGTAATAGCTCCAGCTATTGGAAAAGTTGTTTTTGCTGGCCAGCAGGGAGGATATGGGAACGTAGTCAAGATAGAACATGTATATGGTTTTCAGACTGTTTATGCACATTTAAGTAAGATAGAAGTAAAGGTCGGGGATATAGTCGGAAAAGGTAGGAAAATAGCTGAAGGGGGAAATTCAGGAGTATCGACAGGTCCTCATCTGCACTATGAAGTAAGATATAACGGGACACCTATAGATCCAGTCAATTTTCTTAATTGGAATAAACAAAATTTTGATATAGTGTTTAAAAATGAAAGGAGCGTACCATGGGAATATTTTCTAACAATAATGGGAAAAAATTAGAAACAGTGGAAAGAGGGACAGAGGTAAAGGCAGTAAAGGCGGAAGAAATAAGCATAATTTCTATCCAGACTAAGTTAAAAGGTGAAATTGAGACAAATGCCATGCTTGAAGTAGATGGAACCATTGAAGGGAATATAAGCGGAGAAGCAGTAGTACATATAAGTACTACCGGTAAAATAACAGGAAATATTAATGCTGAAACGGTCTTTATAGACGGAGAAGTGAACGGAGAAATACTTGCTACTAAAGTAGAAATAGGAGCTAGAGGGAAAGTCCTTGCGAATATAACATCTGCAACCTTTGTAATTCAGGAAGGTGGAATATTTGAAGGAAATAAAAGAATGAAAGTTGCATTGATAAAAGATGAAGTAAAAAAAGAAATAAAGATAGAAGATAAGAAAGAAACATTATAAATATCAGGACAAAACTTATATTTATTTAGAAATGATAAAATAGACAGGTTCCATAGTTAATCGCTTGCATCATGCAAGAGGAAAGTCCGGACTTCATAGGGCAAAGAAGGCAGATAACTACTGCTGGGAGAAATCCTAAGGAAAGTGCCACAGAAAAAATACCGCCTAGATTATTAGGTAAGGGTGAAAAGGTAGTGTAAGAGACTACCAGTAGTTTAAGAGATTAAACTAGCTAGGCAAACCCCTTCTGAAGCAAGAATAAGTAGATAGCACGAAAGAGGCTGCCCGTCTCTGCTAAATGGGTAATTCGCTAAAGGAATCAGGTAACTGTTTTCTTAGATAAATGATTAACTGATACAGAATCCGGCTTATATCGGGGCCTGTCAATAATATATGATGAAGAGGAAAATATGAGAGATTCAGGTAAAAGCTTGAAAAATGGTAGAAAAAGAAATAAAATTGAAAAAATAAGGATTATAAAAAATGATAAGCTGAAGGAAGAAATGCTCAGGAGTTTTTACAGATATTTAAAAGATAGGAATATATCAGCAGTTGAAAATACAGAAGAAGCAGATTTGATAGTTTCTTTTGGTGGAGACGGAACAATGCTCATAGCTGCTAAAGAAACTATAAAAAAAGATATTCCTATAATGGCTGTAAATATGGGTACCCTAGGCTATCTCGCAGAAATAAACCCTACTGATGCCATAGATATGATGGAGAAGTAGATCGGAAGAGCACACGTCTGAACTCCAGTCACAGCGATAG
>CAYYAV010000271.1:0-2831 GCA_964469865.1 uncultured Fusobacteriales bacterium
GAAATTAATTATTAGATATTTTAAAAAAATGTCGCATTTAATATTGCAATTTACTCATCCATACTGTCTTACACCGCCATCTATTATTTATTTATATTATTTCAGAATTATTATATCATAATAATTATTTTTTTTCCAATTTTTGAAAATATTATTCAAACCCTTATACCATAAGTATTAGACACTATTTTCAATCAGTTTTTTTTTCATCAGGATATAATTTTTTTTATTCCTTTAAGTCTACCGGTCCCGGTATTACATCCGGCGGTCTGTCATACTGCCGGTTCATTAAATTTTCCCTGTATGCCGGCTCCTATTTCACGATCTTATCGATGACTCCGCCACCGAGGCATTCCTCCCCGTCATATGCTACAACTATCTGACCCGGTGTTACTGCTTTCTGAGGTTTTTCAAAGATTACTTCATACTTATCATCATCCAGCCTGTCTATCACAGCCCCGCTGTCTGTCTGCCTATATCTGAATTTTACTGTACATTCCAATGGGAATTCAACTTTGTCAGGATTTATAAAATTAAATCCGGTAGCGATAAGTCCTCTGGAATAGAGTACTGAACTGTCTCCCTGGGTTACCACGAGCTCATTTGCTTCAAGGTTCTTATCTACAACGAACCATGGTTCTCCTGTTCCTTCCTTCGTATTTCCTATCCCCATCCCTTTCCTCTGTCCTATAGTGTAATACATAAGCCCGTTATGCTTTCCCAGGACATTCCCTTCAGTATCCACTATATTTCCGCCTCTTGCCGGAAGGTATCTGGACAGGAACTCGTTAAAATCCCTTTCACCGATAAAGCATATCCCTGTACTGTCCTTTTTCTTTGCTGTAGCAAGATTATACTTTTCAGCTATTTCCCTGATCTGCGGCTTCGTATACTCTCCTATCGGAAAAAGGACCTTTTCAAGCTGCTTCTGGTTAAGCTGGCATAGGAAATAGGTCTGATCCTTGTTGTCATCTATTCCACGTAGCATTGTTGACCTTATATCCCCATTTTCATCTTCTTCATGGACTATCCTTGCATAATGCCCTGTTGCAACATAGTCTGCCCCTATTTTCATGGCATAGTCCAGAAAAGCCCTGAACTTGATCTCTTTATTGCACATTACATCAGGATTGGGAGTCCTTCCTTTCCTATATTCATCTAAAAAATATGTAAAGACCTTATCCCAGTATTCTTTTACAAAATTTACGGAGTAGTAAGGTATGTCCAGCTGTTCCGCTACAGCTGCCACGTCCTTATAGTCTTCTTCAGCCATACATATTCCGTTTTCATCTTTTTCTTCCCAGTTCTTCATAAAAATGCCGATTACATCATAGCCCTGTTCCTTCAGAAGTACTGCCGCCACAGATGAATCTACTCCTCCTGACATTCCCAGTACTACTTTCTTTTTCTTTCTGTTCATCGTTCTTCTCCTTTTACTGTTTCATAATATTATCTTATCATAAATATATTGACAAATGTATGCATTAAATTATAAAATGTTACTGAACATAAAATTAAGAGGTTTAAAATGAGTAATGTTTCTATTAAAAAAAATAACGTCATCAAGAAAAGTGCCAAATTATTCTATTATAAAGGATATAAGAATACAGGCCTGTCTGATATCCTGACTGCCTGCAATATTCCTAAGGGTTCCTTCTACTATTACTTTAAGAAAGGGAAAGAGGAACTTTTACTGGAAGTTATCAGATACCATACGGAAAATCTGATAAAGTTCTTCAACTATACTGTAGACGACCTGTCAATCTTCAAGCTGAAGACCTTCTTCTTCCAGTTCTTCACCAACATAGAAAACAACCGGTTTCATGGGGGAAGCCCACTAGGAAACCTTGCCATAGAACTTTCCGATATAAATGAGCAGGTCCGTATGGAACTTTCAGTCTCCTATAGGAAAATCGAACTCCGGTTTTCATTTTTTCTGACAACCCTGAAAAATAATTATCCTGAAAGATACAGGCATGTAGAACCGGAGCTTTATGCAAGGATTCTCGTTTCCCTCCTTGAGGGGACTATGCTCAAGCTTAAAATCGAAAAGAAGGAAGATGCCATAACTGACTTCCTGTCTTTCTATGATAAGATCTTCAAGTCAGGCAGCTGATAGAATCTTAGATAGAAGATATTAAGACAAAAGAGCTGTCTTGTTATGTTAAACATTTCAGGACAGCCCTTTCTATTTACCAATGTTACTCTATCTCTTGACATAATCTTTCTTCTCGATGGATATCACTTCTCCGTCCTCAGCCATATATATAAGATAAAAACTGCCTTCACTGTACAGTATGACCTTCCAGTCCCTGTATCCTTTCTTGTATATTCCGACATTTTTCGAAGGAATAGTCTCATTAAAGTCCCTTTCCACCTTTTCGATACTTCTCTGAATTATCTCTCTTCTTGACAAGACCTCTGATTCAGGTACAACTCTCTTTCCTACTGATGAACAGCCCAGAAAAAGCATAATTATAAATAAGGACAGGATCTGTTTCCCGAATACAGACCTTCCGTATAATCCTTTCATCATCAGCTTACCCCTACTTCTATATCTATATCAAAGCAGATTTTTTTCTTCTCTTCATCAAGATAAGATATTTTAATATTCTTTACCGTTGCCGTAGGATGTTCTGACAGAACCTTATTTATATTTTCGTTTACTTCATC
Organism: uncultured Fusobacteriales bacterium; assembly: GCA_964469865.1. Lineage (GTDB taxonomy): Bacteria > Fusobacteriota > Fusobacteriia > Fusobacteriales > Leptotrichiaceae > JAGOWQ01. The sequence goes on from CAYYAV010000271.1 coordinate 2,674, forward strand.
AATTTTTTCAAAATGTCTTATAAGATCTGAAGTTTCAAATCCTTTTAATTGTAAATAGTTAAACATATTGAACATTATCCCTCTCCTTTTAATCTGTTTTGGAGTCCAGTTTCTTCTTAATTATGATTATATCATTTTTCATTTTTTCATACAAGTAT
>CAYYAV010000272.1:0-2824 GCA_964469865.1 uncultured Fusobacteriales bacterium
GTAGTAAATTTTTAAGAGACAATATTAAAATCAAGAAATAATTAAAGAGGAAATATGGGAAAAATAATAAAAAATGAAGAAGAAAACCTATCCCTACATGCTATGATTATATTCAGGAAAGCAATAAAAACGATAGATAGCCATGTAATGACAGATATAAGGGAAAAAGGCTTGACTCCTGCACAGTTCAGTGTTCTTGAAATACTTTATTCCAAGGGGAGATTAAAAATATGTCAGCTGATTGAAAAGGTACTATCCAGTTCAGGTAATATGACAGTAGTCATACGGAATATGGAAAAAAAGGGCTGGATAGACAAAAAAACTGATGAAAATGATAGAAGAGCCTTTTTTATAGAGTTAACAGAGAATGGGAAAAGGATAATAGAGGAACTTCTTCCAAGACATATAGAATCTGTTGAAAGAGCTTTTAATATACTTACAGAAGAAGATAAAAGGAATTTAATAGAAATCTTGAGAAAATTTAAGGAAATCGGTTGAGAAGTGAAAAATACTTTTAAGATAAACGGAGGATTTTAAAAATGGAAAAAAAAATATTATTTGTAATAGGATCATTAAGGAAAAGGTCTTTTAACCTTAACTTGGCAAAATATGTAGAAGGAGTGATAGGAGATAAGGCAGAAGTGGAATATTTAAATTTTGAAGATATTCCATATATGAATCAGGATATAGAATTTCCGGTACCTTCAGAAATAGCAGCAGTTCGTGAGAAAGTATCTCAGGCTGATGGTTTATGGATATTTTCTCCTGAATATAACGGAGCTATACCAGGTGTATTAAAAAATCTTTTAGACTGGTTGTCAAGACCATTAATACAGTATGATTTTCAGGGACCTTCAGCTGTACATGAGAAAAAGGTGACTATAAGCGGAGTTGCAGGAGGATCGGCTGCTGCTAACGTCAGAAAACAGCTGGTAGCATTACTTCCATTCATAAGAATGAACCTTATAGGAGGAGAAGGGACAGGAGTATCACTTACTGCAGAATCGTTTCAGACAGATGAACTGCAGCTAGATGATGAAGTCAAATTCTTATTGAATAAACAGATTGAAGAATTTATGAAGGAAATCTAGCAGTAAATAGACTTCGTTATAACAATACTTGAAAATATGTTAATATAGTAAATAAAAAAATACTTTTATTATTCAATAAAATTTTCTGCTCAAAAGGCTTTTTTGACTGTTGTAAAATTTAAGAATTCTAAAAGTATCTTTTTATTTTTATAAAATTATGATTCATAATTTTAATGAATCTTATTTTATTGTTATATTTCCGTCTTCAGAAACATTTAAACCATTTCCTTCGGGAAAATCAGTATGATTCAGTGAAATAATCTTTCTGATAACCGTATTATTATTGTCGATAACCGGTCCTTTTCCTCCTTTATACTGTCTAGTAGGAATAATCTTTCCTCTAATGAAATTCCCTTTATTATCTATGATAATTTTAAAGATAGGAGCAATTCCATTTGGACCATTCAGACTGAAATTTCCATAAGTAGCAAAATTTCCGGCACTATAGGATATGAATTTACCATTATATAGTTCTATTGCACGAGTAACATGGGGACCTTGACCAAATATTATATCAGCTCCAGAATCTATAGCCATTCTTGCAAATTCAAAAACATTTCCTCTATTTTCACCATAAAAGATTTCATTTTTACGAGGAATGTGTTCATATTTTGATCCTTCAGCCCCTCCATGAAACATGACTACCAATATATCAGATTTCTCTTTTGTAGATTTTATGAGTTTTTTAGCGTATTCATAATCATTAAGCTTAACTGTCACTGTATTCGGTGCAAAAGATACGAAACCATACTTGATACCATCTTTTTCAATAACAGCCCATTCGTTGAGGTCTTTTATTCCTGAATGCTTTATCCCAAGGGAATCAAGATTACTGATAGTCCGGTTTATTCCTACGGGACCAAAATCGTTACTGTGATTATTGGCGATACTTAAATAGTCAAATCCGGCACTTTTTAAATATTCTCCATATGAGGAAGGTGTCCTGAAGACATAGCAGACAGAAGGATTTCCACAGGATTTTGGAGTTCCCCCTGTATCAAAGAGGGTGCCTTCCAGATTGCCGACAGTCAAATCAGCATCCTGTAATATTGATTCAGTAGTTTCCAGAATATTTTTGTTAGGAAGAAGACTTCTTGACGGGTAATTGCTGCCCAGCATGATATCTCCTACGCCAATAACTGTAATTTCAGTTTTTATACTGTCTGAGGGAACAGTAGAGCCAGTCTTATCAATTTCTACAGGATTTTCATCTGAGAAATCTTCTTTTTTGCCTATACAGGAAATGACAAGCATCAGAATAAATATTAGAAATAAAGTATTTTTTTTATTTTTCATAATACATCCTTTTTATTTTTTTATTCACTAAGTTTTACCTTTTTTATAGAAAAAAGTCAAGATAAAATATTACTTTATAAAAAATCGTATATATGGTATAATCATAGAAAAATTAAGATGAAAAGAGGAGAAAATTGAAAAGGAATAATATATATATAGCAATAGTGTCTGCCTTACTTCCAATTATTGTATTCTCTGAGAATATAAACAGTGGTACGTATATTACTCCTGACGGGAAGGAAGTACAGGAAATAAGTACAGATATAGAAAAATTGGAAGACAGTCAGAATGATGAAGATTTAATATATCTGGATAAAATAATTGAAACTGAGGAAGAGAAAAAGGAAGAAAGTACAACAAGGCTGGAAAGGGCTATAAAAAAGATTGATCAGAAGGTGAATCCAGTACGTATCTTTAATATAAATTCAAGTTATGGA
>CAYYAV010000273.1:0-2817 GCA_964469865.1 uncultured Fusobacteriales bacterium
CTGAAAATGGATTAGGAATGCTACAGACAATATCTATTGTTGCCGCCTTTCCTTTTACATTCATAATGTTAATGACCATGGTATCTATATTGAAGGCATTAAGGGAAGAGCCGCAATATAAGCAGTGAAAATAAAATTATTAGGAGGCATATATGAAAAGTTTGAGAATTCATAATTTTCAGGTAAAAGATGTTTTATTTGGAGATGAAACAAAATATGAAAATAATATTCTCTATATAAATAAGGAAGAAGCAATAAAATTTATAAGAGAAGATAAACATATAACAGAAGTTGATATAGAAATAGCAAGACCTGGCGAAGATATTCGTATAGTCCCGGTTAAAGAGGCAGTAGAACCTAGAGCAAGAAAAGACGGCAGAAGCACATTTCCAGGAGTAACAGGCGATCTTGCTCCATGTGGTGAAGGAGACTTATATGCCCTTAAAGGAGTTACAGTACTTGGAGTAGGAATGGAATGGGGCTCGTTTGGTGACGGTCTTATAGATATGTCGGGTGAAGGGCAGAAATACACTATATTTGGAGAATTAATAAATATATGTATTGTAGCGAATACCGATGAAGAATTTGAAAGACACGAACAACAGAAGAAAAACAGGGCTATAAGATGGGCTTCCCATAAGTTTGCTGAATATCTTGCAAAAACAGTATTAGACAAGACAACAACAGAAATAGAAGAATATAACTTTGCTCCTGTAAGAAACAGGGATGAAGCTATTGAAAAACTTCCAAGTGTAGTTCTGGTTATGCAGCCACAGTCACAGATGGAAGAAATGGGATATAATGACTTATTATATGGATGGGATTTAAATCATTATGTACCTACATTTATGAATCCTAATGAAGTACTTGACGGTGCTATTATATCAGGTTCATTTATGCCTGCTTCATCTAAATGGGCGACTTACGATATGCAGAATTTTCCTACAATAAAGGAATTATATAAGGAGCATGGAAAAACAATAAACTTTCTCGGGGTTATAATGTCTAACTTAAATGTTTCGTTGGAACAGAAGGAAAGATCTGCAATCTTTGTAGCAAATCTGGCTAAAGATTTAGGGGCTGATGGAGCAATTGTTACAGAAGAAGGTTATGGAAATCCAGATACTGACTATATAAGATGTATTGTAGCATTGGAAGATGTAGGAGTAAAGGTTGTCGGAATAAGTAATGAATGTACAGGTAGGGATGGTGCAAGTCAACCACTTGTGGTACTTGACGAAAAAGCCAATGCTCTAGTATCTACGGGAAATGTATCTGAACTTATAAAACTTCCTCCTGCAGGAAAGGTTATAGGACAGCTTCAGGCATTGGCAAGGGATGGATTATCAGGGGGATGGGCTCATGATGAAATCCTCGGATCAAGTGTAAAAGAAGATGGTTCAATCATTATGGAAAATAATGCTATGTTCTGTGGAGATGCGATAGCAGGATGGTCAGTCAAGACAATGAAGGAATTTTAAATATGAAAATTCAGAAAACTCATAATTTAGGAGGAAAAATATGAAAAAAGCAATCCATTATATAAACCAGTTTTTTGGAGGAATAGGCGGAGAAGATAAGGCTGATTTTAAACCTGTCCTTAAAGAAGGCGTTGTTGGACCGGGAGTAGCTTTCAATTCATTAATGAAAGATGTACAGATAACTCATACGGTTATCTGTGGGGATAACTATATAGGTTCAAATAAGGAAGAAGCAGTTAGCGAAATCATGGATTTAATAAAAGATATAGAATTTGACTTCTTTATTGCAGGACCTGCATTCCAGGCGGGGAGATATGGTGTGGCCTGTGGAAATATCTGCCTGGCAATAAAAGAGAAATATGGAGTTCCTGTTGTAACTTCTATGAATGTTGAAAATCCAGGTGTAGAAATGTTCAAAAAGGAAATGCCCATATTTATTGGAGGAAATTCAGCAGCTTCAATGAAAAAGGATGCAGAGGCTATTGCCAAATACATTGATAAACTGGCAAGAAATGAAGTTCCAGGAGGAGCCGAAGAAAATGGATATTTCTCTAGAGGAGTAAGACATCAGGTATGGCTTGATTCAAAAGTAAGTGCAGCAAGACGTGGGGTAGATATGTTAATTAAGAAACTTAACGGGGAAGAATTTGAAACAGAGCTTCCTATACCTAAAAAAGATTCTGTACCAGTTGCTACTCCAATTAAAGATCTAAAAAAAGCAAAGATTGCTATTCTGACTACAGGAGGTATAGTTCCTGTAGATAATCCTGATAGAATTCAATCAGCTTCCGCTACAAGATGGGGAAGATATGATATTTCAAAAATGGATGCTCTTAAGGCAGGTGAATTTAAGACTATCCATGCAGGATTTGACCCTGCAGCGGCAGATGGAGACCCAAATGTGATAGTACCATTAGATGCTATGAGAAATCTTCTTAAAAAAGGTGTATATGGGGAATTGCATGACTATTTCTATAGTACTGTAGGAACAGGAACAACTCAGGCTGAAGCTGCAAGAATGGGAAGAGAAATGCTGGAATACTTAAAAGCGGATCAGGTAGATGGAGTTATAATGGTTTCTACCTGAGGAACTTGTACACGTTGCGGTGCAACTATAGTAAAAGAAATAGAAAAAGCTGGAATACCTATAGTACAGATGTGTAATCTCGTACCGGTGGCTCTTACTGTAGGAGTCAATAAGATAGTTCCTACAATATCAATTCCTTATCCATTAGGGGATCCTGCAACTCCAAAAGAAGAGCAGTATGAACTTAGGGAACATAGGACAACAGTAGCATTGGAAGCTCTTACAAAAGAAATAAGTGAACAGACAGTA
>CAYYAV010000274.1:0-2813 GCA_964469865.1 uncultured Fusobacteriales bacterium
CTATATTCAATATAAAAATATATACCGGATAATCTTTCAAAAGATTATATCAGTATATATTTAACAGCTAATTTTTTAGTATATCCAGTATATCTTTTGAAATTCTTTTAAGATTTCCGTCTAAATCAATAAATACATTTGTTGTTTCCGCCTTTGCCTTTAACCTATTATTCTGATCATAAATTTCATAATAAAATTCTATCTTTATATTATTGATTTTCTTAAGTTCAACAAAAATTTCAATTTCATCATCATACTTTACAGAATCAATGTATTCGATACTTAAAGTTTTTACAGGAAGCATAAATCCCTTGTCCTCTATTTCCTTATAGGGTAGTATATCTCTGAAGTATTCAGTCCTTGCTATCTCCATCCATTTCAGATAATTTGCATGATATACAACCCCCATATGATCTGTATCATAATAATAAACTCTTTTTTTAAAGCTTTTTCTATTCTTTGTCATTGGTTACATTTCCTTAACTTCAATTTTTACTGTTTTCTTCTCTTTCTTCGCCATAGAAGATACTAATACTCTTAGAGAGCTTATTATTCTCCCATTTTTTCCTATTACCTTTCCTATATCTTCCTTGTCTACATTAATAACTATATCAACTATTTTTCCTTTTTCATTACTTTCTATTGTATAGTTCCCATTAGACTCCAGTAGATTTTCTAACCAGAAGTTAACTGTTTCAAAATATTTACTCACTTTATACTACTCTCCTTCCATAATTTTTGTTTACAATATCCCTAACCATTCCCTTTTTTCAAGGATGTCAATCATAATTTCCTTTTTTCTTAATTTATTAATTATTGACTCCATTTCATCTATCAGGTAAGAATTTGTTATAATTTTTATAAGTCCGTTTTGATTATCAAGTGTTCTCACATTTCCCACACCTTCATAAGCCTCTATGATTTTATTGATAAAATCTATATGCTCTTTTCTAGTCTGAATAATATATTCCCAACTTTTCAATATTATCTCCTAATTTTCTTAATTTTAGTTATTATATCATATCAAATGAAAATTTCTAATCATTTTCTTTTAATATTTTTATAAAATCAATAAATTCCTGAACAGAAAACTCTTCTGCCCTCACAAGCCTTACTTTACCTAGCTTTTCAAGAGCTTCTCCAATTCTATCTTTGCTGTAGCCAAGACCCATAAGATTATTTACTATGCTCTTTCTTTTGCTAGAAAATGCAGCTTTCAGATATCTGAAGTATTCTTCTTCTGAAATCTGATTTTCATAGACTCCAGGATTCAATATTTCTATTTTTATGAACGCAGAATCTACTTTAGGCATAGGATTAAATTTTTCCTTGGGAACTGTAAACAGATATTCTGTCTCTGCATAAAACTGTACAGCATGAGTCAGTAGACCCATATTTCTGCTTCCCGGCTTTGAAGCTATACGTTCTGCTACTTCCTTCTGAACCATAAGATAGATTTCAGAAATATTTTTTCTATATTCTATTAATTTATTAATGATTGGAGATGTTATATAGTAAGGAATATTTGCTACTACTTTTATTCCTTTTTCATTTTTTATATATCTCTCAAGGTCAGCAGTAAGAAAATCTTCATGAATAAGAGTAAATTTCTCATTGTCTCCAAATCTTTCCATTAATACAGGTATCAAATCATTATCGATTTCAAAGGCAGTCAGATACTGTGCTTCTTCAATAAGCCTTCCAGTCAGAAATCCAAATCCCGGTCCGATTTCTATCACTTCTGTTTTCTTGCAGATACCAGTAATATCTATTATTTTTTCCAGAAGATAGCTATCCTCCAGAAAATTCTGTCCATATTTCTTCTTTGCCGTATAATTACTATTTTTATCAGTTTTTTTTTGAGAATTACTACTATTTTTCTTATTGCATTTTTTAACCATTATACAGTTCTTCCCCTGCTAAGGCAACATACGGTATATTCCTGTATTCCTGCTTAAAATCCAGTCCATATCCTAGTACAAACTCATTAGGAATTTCAAATCCTACATACTGGACATCAATTTCTACTTGCCTTCTTGCCTTTTTGTCTAGAAGTGTACAGAGGGCTACTTTCTTTGCTCCACGTCCACCAAGCATCTTCAATACTTTTTTTAATGTAAGTCCTGAATCAACTATGTCTTCTACTACAAGCACATTCTTCCCTTTAACTCCGCCTTCCAGATCCTTTATTATCTTCACTTCCCTGGATGATTCAAATTCATCACCATAGCTAGAAACTTGCATAAAATCCATTACCAATGGAATATGTATTTCTCTTACCAGATCAGCCATAAAAATAATTGAGCCTTTTAAAAGTCCTACTACCACAAGTGGAGTATCATCATCTTTAAAATCTCTGGTAATTTCCTTTCCAAGCTCTCTAATTCTTGCAGCCAGTGCTTCTTTTGTTATCAGTTGACTGGCTATTCCAAATTCCCAATCTTTTTTCATTTCTTTAACTCCATTTCTTTTAATATATTCATGATACTATACATCGAATATGAGACTTCCTGCTTGTCTTTATCTAAGCATTATAACATTTTTTTCCATAATATTCAATTATTAATATCACGAAGTTTTTACACATTTGTTGTGAGATAAAAAGAATAAAAAAAAGCTTTTTATATAATATAAGTCAATCCGAACTACACTTTTAATACCTGTATATCAATGTATATTTGAATGCACAATACACCAAAACAATAATTTTCTACACAGTATTAAAATACATTGACAAATATCTATGTGAAGTGTATAATATAAAAAATAGTGAATGGAGATGGGAAAATGAGTATTTCATACACAGATATTAC
>CAYYAV010000275.1:0-2808 GCA_964469865.1 uncultured Fusobacteriales bacterium
AAGAAATCAATGATAAAAATCAATAAATTAAAATAAAATAAGAGTTTTTTTATTTGAATTTCATTAGTTTTTTAAATTTTAATTATAGTCTAAAATAAAAAAAGGAGTGAAATGTGGAGGATTATATCTTAGAAAGACTTAACTTTAGTGATACAAGGTATATAGATCAGATTTATTTCAATGAGATAACAGAAGAGTATATCCTGGAGATTTACGATATAGATGAAACACAGCCAGAAAAAGAAATATTAAAATTCATGACAAAAGAAGAGCTCGTACACTTTCTGGAAGAAAATACAAGGCAAACTGAAAAAGAAATTACAAAAATTGTTGATAGTGCTACAAGAAAAAAGAGAATATTTAATGAAATAGGTGAAAGAGTACTAGCATCATCACTTGTAATGGGAATATCAGGATTAAGTTATGCAGCTACAACATCAATCTCATCAATGACGGCTACGGAAAGTTCTGTCATAAGAGAGGAGACTGCATCTGATAATAAGATAAAAAAAATTACTGCTAACTATAACTATTCAAATAAAGGTGAAAAAAATAGTTTTAATGAGAAAATCAGTAATGAAAATAATGATAGTTATAATGGATATATAGGATATGCATCTGCTGGAATAGAATATGAATCAGAAAACATCAGGGGTTATGATGACAGAAAAAATAACCGGGTTATATTGAGGGAGGAAAATATTATTGACAGGAGCCAGAGTGCCACAAGGAATTATATTAATACAAGGAATAACCGTGAGAACACAGAAAATAAATGGTTCTATACTACACTCAGAGATGGAAATAATGGATATAATCCTGACTATGGAGGGAGTAATACTGTCACAAATACACCACAGAATGTCCCTGATAAATACAGAGAACTGGCAGTTGTAATACCTGAAAAAACGGACAGTGCTATTACTGCAGATGAAAGGATAGCTGATGCTCCCTATAACGGGTATATTAGAAATTTTGATGTAGAGAAGGTAACTTCAGAATTACAGAAGGAAACGGAAATGGCGGTTACAAATCCTGAAACAGAACAAGTTATAAGAAATTATAATGTAAATAAACCGTTTAATAAAATTGACATTGGAAATTATCCTTCCTCAGCTTATAATATTGAAACAGGAATATCAAATCAAGAGCTTTTTACTTATGATGCAGTAGATAATTCTAAGGATAATAATATTCTGTATATTACAAATGATAAAAATAATACGGCATACCATACAAAAATATTCAACTATGCACAGCTGACAGATACCAGTAATGGGAGCATCATGTGGTTAGCGACTCCAAATCAAGGGTCATCTTCCAGCAGTATGGATATTTTTGAAAATGCAGGATTTCCTTCGATTATAAATTTTGAAGGAACAGATGGTACAGTAGTTTACTTAACAGAAAATATTATTGACACTAATAATAAGACTTTATCAAATGGGTATACTGGAGGTAACTTTGCTTTTGTAAATAGCTATGGAAGAATTATTCTTAATGGGCAAAGTAATACTTTAGTTGTAGCAGATAATACTGGTGCAAAGTTATATCTGAATGATAATATAAACGGTTCTACATTTGGAAATGATATTATAATTTCAGGAAAAGATAATATAGGATTTCTGGTATCCAAACCTATAACAATTGATAATGAGTATGGTTCAGGATACATAAAAATAGAAGGAGAAAATGGAATTTTTGCATATGTTGATGATAAAACATCTGGAAGTTCTGAAATGAAGAATATTAATTTTGAAATTACAGGAGACAATAATAATGGAATTATAATAAAAAATGGAAATTTAAAAATAAGTGATGGACAGATATATGCTAATCCATATACTTCAAGTGATCCTGTAGATGTATTTCATGTAAGTGAAAATGGGAAACTTATTACAAATTCTCCTGTTGAAGGGACTCATAAAACAAGGATTTTAACAGTTTCAGGACCTAATGCACATAGTACAATGTATGATAACAGGATAACTATAAATGGAACTGACGGCTCAGTAGGTGCAATAATACTTAATAATAATAATACAAGATTCTTTAATACAACGATGAATCTGAATGTTGCAAGTGGAGTTTATATGCGTAATTCTACTATGAGCAGGAGTACTGTAGATAGTCCTACATCAAGTCCTGTTGACCTGATTCTTTCTGGAAAAGTGGGCTATAATATTGATGAAGATAATGGATACTTTATGTATCTTGATAATTCTTCTGCATATGCTAATATATCAGAAGGAAGTCCGGATGTATCACACATACAGGAAAATAAAGGATTCATATTAAAAAATAATTCTTCACTTGATTTAGGAGGTATGGAAGCTCATGTAACTAATGGAGGAGTATTTTTTGATATTGACGGAACAAGCAAGGTTAATATTATAAACACACTAAATCCTTTGAAAATAAATGTCTCTGGTGGCTCTGTATACAGGATTAAGGGAAGGGAACTGGATTTAAGGAATGGACTTCCTAATATAAAAAATGCCAATTTAATACAAATATATCTAGAAAAGAAATCATCACTGATGAAGGGATATTTTGTTGATACGAGGCTGTCATATCTGAATCCGGATACGTTTAAAAACAGTGGAAATGCACCTGAAATCGATTTTATATGGTTACAGGACATTGATAAAGAATCTACTGCTGCCGCTATAATTCCTGAGCCACATGCAGTTCCTCTTGCATTACTGGAAGTGTCAAACCTGTTATTGGATGAAACTGTAAATCTGGATGATAAATTCGGAACTATAAATCATATAAGAATATATAACAGTAGTATTATCAATAATG
>CAYYAV010000276.1:0-2805 GCA_964469865.1 uncultured Fusobacteriales bacterium
TATCCATGTTTTGGTAAATATATTTTACAATTTACCATAGTCTTTGTAAAACAGATGTACTTTTATACTTTTTATCAGGTCAAAAAATATCAAAAAAATATAAGATAGATAGGGAGGAAGGCATGAAAAGATGGAATACAAGACTAAATATGGCAATTAAAATAATTTTTCTTTTATTTGTAATTGGAAGTTGTGGAATTGCCAATAATAAGGAAGTGGAAAGCAATACATCAGACAGAAGTAAGGCAAGTACAGAAAATAAAAATAAGACAAACGGTTTTGACTTTAAAAAAAGAACTGTAAAACTGAATAATGGAATAGAAATGCCTATAATAGGGATCGGTGTTTTCACATTGACATCAGAAGAAACGGAAAATTCTGTACTGGTGGCTCTTAAGGAAGGTTACAGGTTAATTGATACTGCCCATATTTATGGAAATGAAGAAGCAGTAGGAAGGGCAGTAAAAAAATCAGGAATACCGAGGGAAGAAATTTTTATAACTACAAAACTATGGACGGCAGACTTTCCAAATGCAGAAAAGGAAATAGATAACAGGCTGAAAGCTCTGGGAGTGGAATATATAGATCTGTTACTGCTTCATCATCCTGCTGACTATGACAAGGAAGCATATAAGGCTATGGAAAAGGCAGTAAAAGCAGGTAAGATAAAATCAATAGGGCTTTCTAACTACTATGAAAAGGAATTTGAGGAAATAATGAAAATAGCAACTATTACACCAGCGGTAGTACAAAATGAGACTCATCCTTATAATCAATGGAAAGACTTAAAGAAATTTTTTGACAGATACGGAACAGTACTTGAATCATGGTATCCTCTCGGGGGAAGGAACAGTTATGGATTAGGAGGAAAGGAAGACCTGTTTAATGACAGTACAATAGTGGAACTGGCTAAAAAATATAATAAGAGTTCGGCTCAGATAATATTAAGATGGCATCTTCAGGCTGGAAATATTGCAATTCAAGTTTCAAGAAATCCTAAACATATAAAAGATAATATAGAAATATTTGATTTTGAGCTATCAGATGAAGATATGCAGAAATTAGGTAATCTTGATAAGAAAAAGAGATTTTCTACATTTTAAAAACAAAACCGTGTAATACTTTCCAGTAATACAGAGATGAGCTGTAACTGAAAGACAGTTCTTTTTGTATTCTGATTTGATATTTTAAACAAACTATATAAATATTAAGGAGGATTTTATATGAAATCTGCAGTTTATTTAAAAGCTGGTCAGGTTGGTTTAGCTGAAATTGACCATCCTCAAATCCAAGATGCTGATGATGCTATTATCCGTATCGTTCGTACTTGTGTATGTGGTTCTGACCTCTGGTCTTACCGTAATAAAGACATTAAAGCTGGTCACATTAATAGTGGGCATGAAGCTATCGGTATCGTTGAAGCTATCGGTGAAAATGTAACGACTGTAAAACCTGGTGACTTTGTTATCGCACCTTTTACACATGGCTGTGGATGTTGTGATGCGTGTCATGCCGGATTTGACGGTACATGTGATGAGCATATCGGAAATAACTGGTCTGCTGGTGTGCAAGCTGAGTACATTCGTTTTCACTCTGCAAACTGGGCTTTAGTAAAAATTCCCGGACAACCTTCTGATTACACTGAAGGAATGCTTAAATCACTGTTAACTTTGGCAGATGTTATGCCAACAGGTTATCATGCAGCACGTGTTGCGGACGTTAAACCTGGTGATAAAGTAGTTGTAATAGGTGATGGTGCTGTCGGACAATGTGCTGTTATCGCTGCTAAAATGCGTGGTGCTTCTCAAATCGTTATTATGAGCCGTCACGAAGAACGCCAAAAAATGGCCCTTGAGTCTGGAGCAACTGCGGTTGTTGCTGAACGTGGTGAAGAGGGGATTGCGAAAGTACGTGAAATCCTTGGTGGTGGAGCAGATGCAGCCCTTGAATGTGTAGGAACAGAAGCATCTATTGATCAAGCTCTTGGAGTTCTTCACAACGGTGGACGTATTGGTTTCGTTGGCACTAACCATCCACTTGGATCAACATTCGCTCAAAACATCATTATCGGTGGTGGAGCTGCTTCGGTAACGACTTACGATAAACAAGTCTTACTTAAAGCCGTTCTTGATGGTGACATTAACCCAGGTCGTGTCTTCACTCATACTTACAAATTAGAAGAAATCGACCAGGCATACAAAGATATGGATGAACGTAGAGTAATTAAATCTATGATCGTGTTAGATTAATAATTAAATAAAGTGAGTATAGAAATTCTTTACTCACTTTTTTGAAATTTTTTGAGACACTCTCTTACCATCCTGTACCATATATTATATTTTGAGTTTACACAAAATTCTGGACACTCTCACATACTTATAGATTTTTGTAACACCTCTTTTTAATTTTTCAATGGTGTTGCATAGTTTAAATATTTTCTAGGTCTTGAATTTATCAGCATTAAGATACTTATCAAATCTTCTATCTACATTTTTAATAGATTGGTCTTCTTTGGGTAAAATCTTCAAATTTATCACAAATTATCTTTAAAAATTTTTATCTACATTATTTTACACATATTCTCCAATTCTGCAAAAGCCAGTTCTTTATCAATTTTTTTCCCAATCAGAACTACGTTGTTATTAATTTCATTTTTCAATTTTTTATTGGAAAAATAAATACTATAATCTTTATCAACTAGATCAAAATGAATACTATAATCAACTGTATCAAAAGTTCCTTTTGCACGGTTAATATCTCCATAATAATTGAATAAAATTTTATTTAAAAAGAAAATAACATCAC
>CAYYAV010000277.1:0-2802 GCA_964469865.1 uncultured Fusobacteriales bacterium
TAATGAAGCTATACAGATTATTAATAATTTTACACAATTATCAAGTTACAATAGGCATGAAAGTGCTAAGTAAAGTTTTTAGACAAGGAGATTTTTATGGGATACGAAATTAAAGAATTAAAATTACAAGATTTAGACACATTAATAAATAAGTATATAACTTATCTACAACGATGAAGGAGGCAGATGGACATATAACATGGCTAAAATAAGACTTGAGCAAAATTTTTTAACTCCATCTTTTTACGGTGTTGGACTGTATGACAAGTCTGAATTACTTGGATTTGCAATTGGGTGTTTCAAACAATATGACGACCTTCTTATTTACTATTTAGAAGAGATACTAGTATTCAAAGAATATCAAAATAAAGGATTAGGAACGAAATTATTACAAGAGCTAGAATCTTTAGTGAAGAAGCAGGGTGCAAAAAAGATAAATTTATCTACAACAAATGAAGAAAAACATCAAAAATTTTATTCCAGACTTGGATTTGAAAAGTCTGACTTCCTCGTTCCTATGTTGAAAAAAATCTAACATCGTAAGATACATTTTTTATACAAATTCGACATAATGAGACCTCTATACCAACTATTTTTTTGAAATAACTCTATTTAATTCCTTTAAGCGTTTTTTATTTATTGTATATCCTTGAATTATTATACTCCTTTATTCTTTTACCTTAATTTTAAACTTGTGCAAATTTTGAACAAGTTAATTCTTTTTCAGGCTCAATTTCTTATATATCTCTGTATTCAGAACTATCTCTATCGAATAATTCAGCCATTTCTTCTGCTCTTAACCTCACAGTTTCTTTATCCGAACTCATTTTCTACAGGAGTTTCTAATAGTTCTTTTTTTCAATATAATCCACTCCAGTATTGTTTGTCTTTTTCATTCGTATTTATTCTACTATATACTCACCAAGAAGACGAACTCATCAATATTTCGATAAGTTCAAGAAAAAATAGACGCGCTTGAGGATTTCTAGTTAGAGCTAAATATAACTGTATGTGAATTCTCATCTTCTAAAAGTTATCAAATCCAGAAATTGAATCTGTTTTTTAATTTGAAATAAGAACAGTTAAAATGAAATCTTATTTTAGAAAAGCTAATTTTTTTGAAATAACAAAAATTTAAATGGAGTTTTATTTCATAAACATTGGACTTTGTGAAATAAAAAAGATATACTATCCTTAGTATTTCAGAAAGTTGGTGAACAAATGATAGATAAAACAAGAGCGGGAATATTAAAGAAAAATTTACACGGAGATATGGCATATAAATCCTTTTGTCCAAGTGATTTACCACCTACTCCCCCAATAGAAATAAATGATAAAATTTCAGATTTATTAATAGATGCCCATAAAACTTTAGCTTTTCTAGATGATAGAGGAAAGATTATACCAGATATGAATCTTTTTGTATCAATTTAAGTGCAAAAAGAAGCCTTGCTTTCTTCTCAAATTGAAGGGACACAAGCGACTCTGGAAGATATATTTGATCCGAGTAACGAATCAAATATAAATGCGGATGTAAGTGATGTTATAAATTATGTTAAAGCTACAAATTATGCCATAGAAAGATTAAAAACACTTCCACTTTGCAACAGGCTTTTACTTGAGACTCATGAAATTTTATTATCTGGTGTTCGAGGAACGGAAAAAAATCCTGGAGAATTTCGCAATAGTCAAAACTGGATTGGAGGACAAGGATCAAGCCTAAAAACAGCAAGATATATTCCTCCAAATGTTGAAGATATGCATCATGGATTATCAGAACTTGAAAAATACATGAATTTAGATGAACGCTATGATGTTTTAGTAAATGCAGCCTTGATTCACTACCAATTTGAAACTATTCATCCATTTTTAGATGGTAACGGCAGAATCGGAAGATTACTCATCGTTTTGTTCTTACTTGAAAAAGAAGTACTTCATACTCCAGCTCTTTATTTATCATACTACCTAAAAGAAAACCGTACAGAATATTATGACCGAATGACAAGAGTTAGGGAGACAGGAGACTACGAACAATGGGTAAGGTTTTTCCTAGAGGGAATCATTATATCTGCTAAATCAGCATTAATCACAGCAGAAATTTTGATTGAAATAAAGGAAAATGATATGCTTAAAGTTCTTAAGGCAAGCTTTACGAAAAGGACACAAGAGACAGTTCTTAGTATTTTTGAGTACACTTTATCTCATCCTCTAATAGATATATCTACAACCGCTGATAAGCTTAAATTATCATATAACACAGTGAAAAAAGGCATAGACAATTTGGAAAAACTGGGAATATTAAAGCAGATAAATAAGCATAAAAGAAATAAGATATATTATTATGAAAACTACCTTAACATATTAAAAGAGGGAACGGAAAATCTTTAAAAAACAACAAAAGCTAAAAATGAATTCACTTTAGAAGAAGAAACGGAAATAAGGAGACTTGAATTATTCTTTGAACACTTTGGAGTGATAAGCAAATTTATGATTCTTAAATTTGAAATAAGGAAATTTAAAGTTTTGCCTTATTTTCTTATATTTTCATTATAATACTCTCCAGTTTAATTTGATGCAAAAATCAAACAGAGAAGCTAGAATTTAAATTCTGCCTCTCTTTTTAAATTGAAATTTCCTTTGGAGAATAAAATTTAACATCTCCTGCTTTTGATAGTGGTACAAATGGATTTAAGATTGCACGAATAATTAGTGGATAATATATATCTGCTATATATATTACACATTTTGGTTTTAATATTCTCTTCATTTCTTTAGCAAAAGTGTCTGTATCCGGAAAGTGAT
>CAYYAV010000278.1:0-2785 GCA_964469865.1 uncultured Fusobacteriales bacterium
TATTGGAATTAACCGATATTTAGACCCTTTTCCTAATACTTTTATAAATTCATAGTCCTGATTTTCTACATCTTTAATCTTTAGATTAAGTATTTCTGAAACTCTTGCTCCGGTAGCTATCAGAAGCTTCAGTATTAACTTATCTCTTATTCCTTCTGGAGAATGGCTACAGTTATCTATTATCATTTTAACTTCCTTCATTGAAAGTACCTCAGGAAGCCTTTTTTCTCTTTTTAAGCTTTTTATCATATTTGTAGGATCTTCTTTTGTCATTTTATTTAAATAGCAGAACTTATAGAAAGTTCTTATAGAAGAAATTTTTCTTAAAACCGAATTTCTCTTTAAATCTCTGCTGATTTTATCAATATATTCATAAATATCCTCTTCCACAATTTCTGAAACATCTTTTCCTATACCTATAAAGAATAGCTTCAGGTCTCTTTCATATCCTGCTGCAGTATTTTTAGAACTTCCTTTTTCTAAAATCAGATAGTCAAGAAACTCTTTTATATACATGTTATTTTTCTTTTCAGTCTTTACATCCATTATAATAACCCCATAATCTCTTTTGCATGATTAATAGAATTTTCTGTTATATTATTTCCTGATATTATTCTTGCTATTTCTCTTATTCTTTCTTCCTGATTTAACTCTTTCACCTTTGTTTCAGTAAAATTATCTTCAGCCTCTTTTCTTATAAGAAACTGCTGATCTGACCTTCCTGCTATCTGAGGAGAATGGGTAACGCATATTACCTGCACCTTTTCTGAAAGCTCCTTTAACTTTTTTGCTACCTTCCTAACAGTTTCTCCGGAAATCCCGGTATCTATTTCGTCAAATATCAGGACAGAAATATTATCTACTGATGAAAATACTGTCTTTAATGCAAGCATTATACGTGAAACTTCTCCGCCGGATGCAATTCTGGATAATGGTTTGAGTTCTTCTCCTATATTTGTTGACATCATAAATTCCACATCATCCATCCCTCTGGAACTTATGACCCTCCTTTCAGAAAAATTTACTCTGAACTTTGCATTTTCCATATTGAGATCCTTAAACTGCTCATCTATGGTACTTTCAAGAATTCCGGCCCTCTCTTTTCTAAATTTTCTCAGTTCTTCACTTAACTTAAAATATTCTTCCGTTTTCCATTTCTTTTCTTTCTTCAAATTATCCAGTTCTTCATTCTCAAATTTTATTAATGACAGATTATTTTCTATATCTTTTTTACGTTCTATTATTTCCTTTACAGTAGAACCGTATTTGAATTTCAGCTTATTTATCTGATTTATCCTTTTTACAACTTTTTCTAACCTTTCGTCATCTGCTTCAATATCTTCCATATATCCTTCTATAGTATATGTACTTTCTTCCAGTTCATAGATTATTGTTTCTATCTTTTCTTTTAGTTCACGGTAATTTTCAGATATATCTGAAAGATGCTCCAGATTTTTTTTTATTTTTTCCAGCAGGTTTACTGCCGAATACTCCCCTTCTTTTAATTTATGAATGGAATCCTCAAGTTTTTCTCCTATTTTCCCGGCATTAAATAATATCCTGTATTCTTCTTCAAGCTCAATATCTTCATTTTCCTTAAGTCTGACTTCATCTATTTCATTGAACTGGAACTCGAGGATATCCTTTTTTTCCAGAACCTTCAGCTTTTCAGTTTCAATTTCTTCTATCATGCTGTTTATCTTTTTTATCTCTGAAACATTTTCCCTTATTTTCTTCTGTAGATTTTTTGCATCCTTGTTTAGAAATTTATCCAGGAGACTTAAATGAAGATTTTTGTTTAATAAGTACTGATGTTCATGCTGTCCTACCAGATCAAGGATATTTCCCATCAGTTCTTTTAGCTTTGAAAGAGTCATTCTTGTTCCGTTAACTGTTATTTTTGATTTAGAATTCCTGTCAAAATACCTGGATATTATCAGTTCTTCATCTTCTATATCAAATCCGAGCTCATTCAGTTTTTCTTTCTGACCTTCAGATAAATTAAAGATACCTTCCGCAAAAAGACTTTCTTCTCCTGTTCTTATCATTTCCAGGTGATTCCTTTCTCCAATCAGAAGAGATATGCCGTCCAATATTATCGATTTACCTGCACCGGTTTCTCCTGTAAGGGATACCAGTCCTTTATTAAATTCCAGATCTAAGTTTTTTATTATTGCTAAATTATTCAATCTCAATTCTCTTAGCATTCTTTTCCCTCTCAAGCTAAATTTTTATAACCCCTTTTATTTTTAAATTATTTTACTCCTGAATCCCCCCATTTCAGTTTTTCCCTTAGAATACTGTAATAATCCTTTTTCCCGCTCCTAATGATTTTAATGCTTCGTTCAGAAAGTACGGCACCTATCTTATCAGTAGAATCGACTTTGAGATATTCCCTCCCATCCAGATTTAAATGAGTATCATCATCTCTTGAATAAATTTTAAAACTTAATCTGTCTTTTCCATCAACCACAATAGAGCGTGCACTCAATGTATGAGGTGAAAGGGGAGTTATTATCAGTGCTTTCAGAGCAGGATGAACTATGGATCCTCCTGCTGAAAGTGAATACGCAGTTGAGCCGGTAGGTGTCGCCACAATTACACCATCTGCCCTGTATTTGTTTACAAATACATCATCTGAGTATACTTCAACTTCTATTAGATGAGACATTAAACCTCCTTTAATTATTACTAATTCATTTAAAGCATAATATCTCCTGTCATTATACTCTACTTCTATAAAATTCCTTTCGTCTATTATATATTGCCCTCTTTCATACTTCTC
>CAYYAV010000279.1:0-1056 GCA_964469865.1 uncultured Fusobacteriales bacterium
CTTGTAAATAGCGGATTTGCAATAAAGCTTTTTGAAAGGCTGAAAGAAGAGTATATAAATACAGCAATAGAAACGACAGGATTTGGAAGCTATAAGGAACTTGAGAAGCTGGCAAGACTTACTGATACTGTACTGTTTGACATAAAGCATATGGACAGTGAGAAGCATAAGGAATATACTGCTGTACCTAATGAGCTTATACTTGAAAATCTGGAAAGGCTGTCTACATGGCATAGGAATATAGTCATGAGATTCCCGCTAATTAAAGGGGTAAATGATGATGACAGGAATGTAGTGGAAACGGCAAGGTTCTTAAGGAAGGTAAATCTTCTGGATGTAGATGTTCTGCCTTATCATACTATGGGACTTGAAAAATATAGGAAACTCAGAAGACCTTATCCCATGTCTACACTGGAAAAACATACAGAGGATGAGCTTGAACATGTAATAGAGATTATGAAGGGGGAAGGTATAAGGGCAAGGATAAACAGGTGATAAGGGTATCAGGTAGCAATAGTCCTGAACAGGTTATAATAAGGATGTATTATGAAATATGGAGACAGTGATAAGGCAAATCGGAACTTAATAATAATAAAATAAATATTAAATAAAAAAAATAATACGGAGGGAACTTATGAAAGAGTATGTTTTAAAAAGCGAAAGAATAAAGAAGCTGAGGGAGTCTGCATTGTCAAAATTTCCCGGAGTAAGCGTAGAAAGAGGAAGGCTGCTTACAAAAGCCTACAAGGAGCATGAAGGGAAGTCCAGATATATAGTCAGGGCCTATGCAGTGAAGGAAATACTGGAAAATATGATAATCTATATTAAGGATGGAGAGCTTGTAGCCGGAAATCAGTCTGTAGATGAGAGGACAGCACCTTTCTTTCCTGAATATGCAGTAGACTGGATAATGGATGAGCTGAAGGAAAAGGGTAATTTTGATTCAAGGGACGGAGACAAGTTCAGGATACCGGCTGAAGAGATTCCTGAAATGCTGGAAATATGTGAATGGTGGAAGGGAAGGACACTGAAGGATAAGGCCTATGCCCAGATGCC
>CAYYAV010000279.1:1156-2778 GCA_964469865.1 uncultured Fusobacteriales bacterium
GTCATAAACTTTGCCCACAGATATGCAGACCTTGCATTGAAGCTGGCTCAGACTGAAGAAGATGAAACAAGGAAGAAGGAGCTGCTAAAAATTTATGAAAACTGTATGAATGTACCTGAAAATCCTGCTAGGACATTCTGGGAAGGGGTACAGGCAATATGGTTTATCCATCTGGTAATTCAGATTGAAAGTAATGGACATTCTGCTTCCCTCGGTAGAGTGGACCAGTATCTATACCCTCTATACAGGAAAGATGTCGTTGAAGGGGATATGGACAGGGAATTTGCAAAGGAACTGCTCCAGTGCCTATGGGTGAAGCTGTATTCAGTAATAAAGGTAAGATCCACATCCCATTCAGGATATGGTGCAGGTTATCCTACATATCAGAATGTAACTTTAGGCGGATCAAAGCCTAACGGAAAGGACTGTACTAATGAACTCAGCTACCTTATCCTTGAAAGTGTCGGAGAGAACAAGCTTACACAGCCTAACCTTGCAGTAAGATATCATTCAAATTCTCCTGAAAGGTTCATAAGGGAATGTGCATCAGTTGCAGCTACAGGATACGGGATGCCTGCAATGCATACAGACGAGATTATTATACCTGCCCTCCTGAATAAGGGAGTTGACTTTAAGGATGCCTATGACTATACGATGGTAGGATGTGTAGAAGTGGCAGTTCCCGGTAAATGGGGGTACAGATGTACAGGAATGACATTCCTTAACCTTGTAAAAGCCATGGAACTTACATTAAACGACGGATATGACAGCAGGACAGGATTACAGATGCTGAAAGGTGAAGGGAAACTGACTGACTTTGAGACATATGAAGACCTGTGGAAAGCCTGGGAAAATCATATCAGACATTATACAAGGCTAAGTGTAGCCCTTGATACACTTGCAGATACTCATCTGGAAGAATTTCCTGACATTCTTTTGTCAAGTTTAGTGGACAACTGTATAGAAAGGGGTCTTACAGCTAAGGAAGGAGGAGCTGTCTATGACATAGTTTCAGGGCTGCAGGTAGGAATAGCCAATGCTGCCAACTCACTATATGCATTAAAGACGGTAGTATATGATAAGAAGATACTGACAAGGGAAGAAGTGTATAATGCCCTCCAGAACAACTATGAAGGAAGGGAAGGGGAAAGGATACGTAAGATACTTCTTGATGTGCCTAAATATGGAAATGATATTGATGAGGTAGACGAGTTTGCAGAACAGGTCTACTGGTCCTATATAAATGAAATACAGAAATATCATAATACAAGATATGGAAGGGGACCTAAGAATGGAGGATACGGAGTATCAACATCAGGAATATCTTCCAATGTACCTATGGGAACAGTGAGCGGAGCTACACCGGATGGAAGGTATGCCTATACTCCTGCAGCAGAAGGAGGTTCGCCTACTCAGGGAACAGATGTTAATGGACCTACAGCAGTCCTTAATTCTGTAAATAAGCTGCCTACCCTGATGATAACAGGAGGACAGCTCCTGAACCAGAAGTATTCTCCTGAGCTGGTAAGGTCACCTGAACAGTTTGAAAAGTTTGTTGATGTAATAAAGTCATTTATTGCATCTAAAGGATGGCATATACAGTTTAACATTATTTCAAGTGA
>CAYYAV010000280.1:0-2776 GCA_964469865.1 uncultured Fusobacteriales bacterium
AGGACTCTATTTTTAATAATTGATAAAACTTGATCTGACATAAATCCAACTCCTTTGCTAGTCTATTTATCTTAATTCAATATGTTTCTTTTCATTATTATTCTTTTCATTTTATTTCGTATATATTTTACCACATTTTTAGATTATAGGCTATATTTATTTATAATTATTTTTTTAACTTCCTTTTCCTGAATTCCCAAGGAGCCACATACCCCTTCCTAGAAAAGAGCCCTATTCGATTATTTCTTGCATTTTCTTCATATTTCTTCATCCTTTCATTATCCTTATCATATTCTTCATACCACCATGCATATCCCTGTTTTACCATTTCTTCATTTATATTTTTCCTTTCGTGATAAATAATTCCTAATAATCTTCCATATTTATCTTTTCCTCTGCTTTCTACCTCTATATTTTCTCCCTTTACCATATTCATGAGAGCTACTTTACTTTCATATCCATAATCCTGGGAAATTTCAGGGGCATCTATCCCGAAAAGTCTAATTTTTATTACTTCTCCTGTTTTTTCTCCATTTACAGTTCTTTTTACGGAGATAGTATCTCCATCACTTACATAAAGCACTATATAATTCTCTTTTTCCTTAAAAAATATTTTTTTTATTTTTGAGAAATCAGGAATTTTTATATAGCTTTGTAACTCTCTAATCAGATTATCTTTTTTATATCCCTGGATGCCGATTATCAATATCAGTATTATTAGGAGTAACTTTTTTATCCGTTTTCCTGTCCTATTTTGATTTTTTTTTCTTCTTTTATTCCGAGCCATTTTTCCGCTTTCTAGTTATAACATTATTTATGGAATTATATCATAATTTTACTGCTTCATGAATTAAAATTGATAAAATGATACAGAAAAATTTATTTTTTCCCTTCAGAATCTAATAATTTAAAAAGAGACTTCTTAATAGAACCTTTCCAGATTTTTTATAGTCTCTTTTCCTATATTATATATTTAAAATTCTTCATGGCGGAAGTATAGGGATTCGAACCCTAAAGACCGTTAAGTCCACAGCTTTCCAAGCTGCTACCATACCATTAGGTGATACTTCCAGACTTTGCAGTATACTCTAATGCTTTATTATTATACTACAAATTTCTGAAACTTACAATTATTTTTTTATTTTTCCAGTGCCTGACTGAAATCTTCTATCAGATCTTCAACATTTTCTATTCCGACTGCAACTCTTATAAGAGAATTCGTAAATCCTCTCTTATTCTTTTCTTCTTCTGGCATTTCTGCATGAGTTATACTACTAGGATGAGTGACCAGCGTCTCTACTCCTCCCAGGCTTGCTGCAAAGACAGCAATCCTAAGATTTTCAAAGAAACTTTTTACTTTATCTTCATTCTTTAATCTAAAGGAAAATACTGCTCCACCCCCTCCTGCCTGTCCTTTATGAATAGATCTCCCTTTATTATTTCTAGCTGTAGGGTACAGCACTGTCTCTACTTCCGGATGATTTTCAAAAAAATCTACCAGTCTCTCAGTATTTTTCTGTGCTTCTTCTACCCTTATTTTAAGTGTTTTCAGGCTTCTCATTAAGAGCCAGCTGTCAAAGGGACAAATCAAAGCTCCTGCCGCTACTTGAGAAAACCCTATCTGTTCAGCTATTCCGTCATCGTTTGTTATTGCAATTCCTGCAAGGATATCATGATGTCCTGATAAAAATTTTGTTGCACTGTGTATTACTATATCAATCCCCAAATCCAAAGGCCTCTGTAGATAAGGAGTCATGAATGTATTATCTGCTATTGAAATAAGTCCATGTTCCTTTGCTATTTTTACTACACCTCTTATATCCGTTACATCAAGAAGAGGGTTTGACGGTGTTTCTATGAATATAGCCTTTGTATTTTTTCTTATGGCATTCCTTATATTTTCTAGATCAGTCGTATCAACAAAAGAATACTCCAATCCAAATTTAGAATATACATCATGGATTATTCTATAGGTTCCACCATAGATATCTATTCCAAGTATTATATGATCTCCTGACTTAAACATTGTAAATACTGATGTTGTTGTTGCCATTCCCGATGAAAAGGCAAAAGCATATTTACCATTTTCCAGTACAGCCATAACTTTTTCCAGATCACTTCTTGTAGGAGAAGAGACTCTTGAATATTCATACTCCTGAGTAACTCCAAATTCTTTTACCGGAAATGTTGATGCCATATTTATCGTACTTCCCCAGAGTACTTCCTTTTTTTGTTCTTTTTCTCCGTGTATTGCATCTGTTTCAAATTTCATACCCATATCTCCTTATACCGATTTAATTTAAGATTTTTTCAAATGCCATCCTCTTTTCCCCAGACTCAGGCTCCTTATCTAAGTAGACTATTCCACAATAGACATATCCATTCTTTTCAAGAAATTTCTGCATAGGCTTATTATTTTCATGAGTATCTACCCTTACAGCTGATATTCCCTTTTCTATGACAATTCTTTCGAGTTTTTTTAGAAGTTCCGAAGAATATCCTCTATCTTTTAGATCAATATCTACAGCTATCCTATGTATCACGCCGTAATCTCCATTAGTAAGCCATTCTCCTTCTATAATTTTTTCATAGGATACCTCTTTCCCAAATATTAAGGCTGCCGTTGCAATTATTTCATCATTTTTTTCAATAACATAGGAATTTCCGTTATAGATATCTTCCTGTACATCAGCCTTGTCAGGATATCCCTTCTGCCACTGATTTATTCCCAGATTCCTCAGCTCTATTTTAGCTTTTTCCAGAATTTCTGTTATCT
>CAYYAV010000281.1:0-2752 GCA_964469865.1 uncultured Fusobacteriales bacterium
ATGTGTTTATCTATTGCATTAAAAGTTAGCGTGGGCGAATCTTCGTTTAGCTCTCTGATTTTTCCATAAGGAAGCAGCCCTGATTTTATTAATGCCTGAAACCCGTTACATATTCCCAATATTAATCCGTCTCTCTGAAGAAGCTTTTCTATAGCTTCCTTAATTTTTTCATTTTTCAATACAG
This sequence comes from uncultured Fusobacteriales bacterium, assembly GCA_964469865.1. GTDB lineage: Bacteria > Fusobacteriota > Fusobacteriia > Fusobacteriales > Leptotrichiaceae > JAGOWQ01. The sequence continues at coordinate 185 of CAYYAV010000281.1, forward strand.
CTACTATGAATTTTGCAGATCCGTCCGGTTCATCACCCGCACTGAATCCACCAGGAATCATTAATATTTGAGAATTGTTAATTTCCTTTACAAAACCGTTAATGGACTCTTCAATGGAGCCATGTGACAAATTATTAAATACTCCCGTTCTGCTTAATGCTCCTTCCCTGTTAAAAGCCCTTTCGATATCGTATTCACAGTTTGTTCCAGGAAATACTGGTATAAATACCCTTGGAGTCGCTATTATATTAGAAATTCTGCTTATTATATTTTCATGTTCAATATATCTGGATTTGATATATTTTGTCCCGATACAGTGAGACATCGCGTGACTTTCCTCCACATGCTTTTTCGTAGGGAATATTTCTTCCAAGGGTTTTTCCCATTCTTCTATCATTTCTTCTATCTCTATTTTTATCCCGTTTATTGTCAGCAGCTTATCATCTGTTACTTTTCCCAGTGGAATAATATTTTTTCCTTTTAACTCTGCTATGCTTTCTACTATGAAAGATCCATAATTCATTTTGAAAAGAGCTTTTTCTTCTATATCTGCTTCAACATGAATTCCCATTTTATTTCCAAAAGTCATTTTTGCCAGTGTTTCTGCTAATCCGCCATTTTTAACCGCTGCTGCTGAGACAATATTCCTGTTCTGTATATTCTCTGTCAAAAAATCAAAATTTTCTTCTAACTCATGCAGATCAGGAAGATCATCCCTGTCATACGGAGTAGTTACAAGATATACTCTATTTCCTTTTTTCTTAAATTCACTGGAGATAACATTTTCAGCATTTACTATGCTTACTGCAAATGAGACAAGTGTTGGAGGTACGGTCAGTTCATTAAATGATCCGCTCATGGAGTCCTTTCCACCTATAGAAGGAAGTCCGAATGCTTTCTGAACATGTAATGCCCCTAACAATGCAGATAAAGGCTTTCCCCATTTTTCAGGCTCTTTGCCTAGCTTTTCAAAATATTCCTGAAAAGTAAACCTTATATTCTTATAATTTCCTCCTGAAGCTACAATTCTTGTCATGGATTCTATTACCGCTAAAGCACCTCCATGAAAAGTGTTCTGTCGTGCAATATAAGGATTGTATCCATATCCAACCATAGATGCAATGTCTGTTTCATCATTTATAACTGATATTTTCTGGACTGAGACTTCAGACGGTGTTAACTGGTATTTACCTCCGTATGGCATTAATACTGTAGTGCTTCCTATAGTAGAATCAAATGTTTCCATTAATCCTTTCTGAGAACATATATTTAAATCTTTCAAATTATTGATAAATTTTGCCTTTAAGCCATTTCCTTCTACTTCTCTGTTCAGATTCATCTTTTCAGATTTTCCTACCTTGATTTCAACATTTTGCCTTACTCCATTTGTGTTCAGAAAATTCCTTGAAATATCTACAGCTGTCTCTCCATTATATTTCATAACCAGTCTGCCTGTATTATTAATTTCAGCTACCTGATATGCTTCCAGGTTTTCATCAGCGGCATAAGAGATAAATTTATCCTTATCCTTTCTATTCACAACTACTGCCATTCTTTCCTGGGATTCAGAAATAGCAAGTTCTGTACCTGTAAGACCTATATATTTTACTTTGACTTTATTTAGATCTATTTCAATGCCATCTGAAAGTTCTCCTATAGCTACTGAAATTCCTCCTGCTCCAAAGTCATTACATTTTTTTATAAGTCTTGTAGCATCTTTATTCCTGAAGAGCCTTTGTATCTTTTTTTCAATTATGGCATTTCCTTTTTGAACTTCAGCACTGCATTTTTCTGAAGATTCTGCAGTATGTTCCTTGGATGATCCTGTTGCCCCTCCTATTCCGTCTCTTCCGGTTCTTCCTCCAAGCAGGATAACAATGTCTCCGTTTTCAGGTTTTTCCCTTATTATATTCTCTGCAGGGGTAGCTCCGACAACAAGGCCAAGCTCCATCCTTTTAGCCTTGTACCCTTCATCATATATCTCTTTTACAAATGTTGTAGCCATTCCTATCTGATTTCCATATGAAGAAAATCCATGAGCTGCCTTCTGGGTAATCACTTTTTGAGGAAGCTTGCCCTTTATTGTATCTTCTATTTTTTCCCTCGGATCACCTGATCCGCTTATCCTTACTCCCTGATATACATATGTCCTTCCTGAAAGGGGATCTCTTATAGCCCCTCCTATACATGTTGAAGCTCCACCAAAAGGTTCTATCTCTGTCGGGTGGTTGTGTGTCTCATTTTTAAACTGCAGAATCCACTTCTCTGTTTTTCCCTTTAAAGGTACATCTACATATATAGAGCATGCATTTATTTCATCAGATATTTCCAGATCAGGAAGCAGCCCCTTCTTTCTCTGTTCTTTTGCAAAGACAGTGGCAAGGTCCATCAACGTCATAGGCTTTTTATCTATTTTCCCTTCGTGTACATATTTTCTGCTTTCCAGATATTTATTAATTGTACTCTCTATTATATTACTGTATATTCCATCTTCTACATCAATTTTATCTATTATTGTCTCAAAAGTAGTGTGTCTACAGTGATCAGACCAGTATGTATCAAGTACTT
>CAYYAV010000282.1:0-2732 GCA_964469865.1 uncultured Fusobacteriales bacterium
TTTTTATCATTTTCTTCTCCTTGTATTCATAAAAACAAATATAATAACGAATAATTTTTATTTTTCTTCTCGTTGATATAGTTAGAAAAGTAATTAATATTAGCATATTTTTATATTATTTACAACATAGGATAATTTGAATAACAAAAAAACTTAAAAATTTGACTTTCGTTTTTTTTTAAGGTAAAACACGGTTAGAAGTAGGAGGAATTAAGGAGAGGAGAGCAGGTATGGAAAAAGAAAAAGTTAAATTTTTATTGCTGACACATGGAAATTGGGGAGAGTATCTCATAGCAGGTATCAGGATGATATTAGGAAAGATTAATAACACACATGTATTGTCTTTATTACCTGAGAACACATTCGAAGAATATTACAGGAAAGTTGAAGATGTGATAGGAGTAATGGATAAAAAAGGAATTATCTTTACAGATATATTTGGTGGAACGACAACCAATATAGCTATAAAATTAGGATATCAGTACAATGTGAAAGTGTGTTCAGGAGTGAATGTACCAATGCTATTGGAAGCATTTTTAGAAAAGGAAACAGATTTTGAGAAAGTCATGGAAGAAGGAAAGAATGGAATAAAGGATGCTATTCTTGAATTTAAGGAATCCATAAAGAAGAAAGGCGATCATGAATACAAAGAAATAGTGCATCCTAAAGGAAATAAATTTAATTTAGGAGAAAAATAATGGGAAATATAGTTCTTACAAGAATTGACAGTCGTTTAATACACGGACAGGTCATGACAAAATGGGTTAATCAGTCGGAAGCAGATAAAATAGTTATTGTAAGTGATGATCTAGCTCAAGATAAATTTATGCTAGAAATCTATCTTTTATCAGCACCTGGAGGAATAAGCATAATCTGTTACAGTAAACAGGATGCAGTAAAGGAGTGGAGAAAAAATAATTTCGGAGATGGAAATATACTTTTACTATTTCCAAATCTGATTAGCTTAAAAGAAGTGTATGATAACGGATTAAAAATACAAAATATACAAATAGGAGGTCTTGGAGGAGCTCCTGACAGAAAAGCCGTATTTCAGAATATAACATTAGATGATACAGATGTGGACATATTAAAATATTTAGATGGTAAGAATGTTGAAATTATATTTCAGACCATACCAGAAGATATTCCGAAAAATTTTAAAGAAATAATAAAGAAATATTAAAAAAAAGGAGCAGATATTTATGGATATTTTAGGAATAGCAGTTTTTATGGGTTTATATTACTGGTTTTCCAGATTAAGATTTGGATACACATTTTCTAGTATGTTATTACAGCCTGTTGTAATTGGAGTTTTTGTCGGATTATTAACAGGAAATATGAACCTGTCAATGAAAATTGGAGCAGGACTTCAGTTAGTTTATCTGGGAGTAACATCAACTCCTGGAGGAAATGTACCAAGTGACCCAGCTTTAGCAGGGTGTATAGCGATACCTCTAGGTGTACTGGCAAACATGAAGCCGGAAGTAGCCATAGCTTTAGCAATACCCTTTGGTGTACTTGGAGTTTTTGTTGATCAGATTAGAAGGACAACAAATGCAATATGGGTTCACAAAGCTGATAAATATGCTGAGACTGGAGATACAGACGGAATAATGAGGTGTGCTTTTCTATATCCGGCAATAGCAGGTTTATTGATAAGATTTCCAATAACATTTTCAATTGTCTATTTTGGAGTTTCAGCAGTGGAAACACTGATGAAAATGATACCGCAGTGGCTTATGCATTCATTTGAAATAATGGGAGGACTCCTCCCTGCATTAGGTTTTGCAATAACACTGACAGTCATAGGAAAAAATAAATTGATACCATTCTTTATTATAGGTTTTTTCTCCGTAAAATATCTATCCCTCGATACAATGGCTGTTTCAATATTTGCTGTCTGTGGGGCAATACTTATAAATCTGTTCAAGTTAAATGAGGAGGTAGGATAATGGAAAGAAGTAAATTGGAGAAAAAAGATATTACTAAGTCCATGTGGATATTCTTCGCAGGAGCAGAGTTGTCGAATTCTTATGAAAGATTACAAAGTTTAATATTCTGTGCATCAATGGTACCAATATTAAAAAAGTTGTGTAATAGTAAGGAAGAACTGGTAGAAGCATTAAAAAGGCATCTGATATTTTTTAACACAGAAGGAACTTTTGGTTCAGTTATACAAGGCATTGTAATTTCAATGGAAGAACAGAAAGCAAATAATGAAGATATAACAGCTGATTCAATAACTGGAATAAAGACAGGATTAATGGGGCCTGTTGCAGGAATGGGAGATGCCATTGTATGGGCTGCGATAATGCCGATAATAATATCTATATTTTTGCCTTTTGCAGATGCAGGATCTGCATTAGGAGGAATATTGCCATTAATTCTTTATCCAGGAATAACAATAGGAATATCTTATGTATTAATACATAGTGGATACACACTGGGAAGAAAGTCGGTGATAAATCTTCTCAGCGGAGGAAGAATGAAACAGATTATATTAATGGCTAACGTTGTAGGACTCACAATGATGGGAGCACTTTCTGCGAGTTATATAAATGCAAGGACTCCACTTGAATTCGCATTTAAAGGTGGAACCAAAATTAATGTTCAGGAAATTTTGGATATGATGGTTCCAGGATTACTTCCATTAATATCAGTATTTGTAATATATTGGTATCATAGATTGTATAATATATTGCGACAAATTTAAAATAAAATAGAAACTCATG
>CAYYAV010000283.1:0-2403 GCA_964469865.1 uncultured Fusobacteriales bacterium
TACTGCACTGTAAGGAACCTTTATAACATCCTTACTTTCTTTATAATATATAATTGCATTAATGGTTGCCCCTGGTCTAAGATTTTTGGGATCTGTAAATTTAATAGTTACAGTAGTGTTACTTTCATCTAAGCTCGAACTTTTACTTGCTACTCCTGATATTGCAGATACTGTTCCTTCAACTTTTTCTCCTTCGGGAAGTGCATCAGAAGTTATTTCAGCCCTCTGTCCTACTTCTATATTTTTTATCTGCGAATCTGAAAGGCTCACTTCCACTTTCATATTTCTGGTATCTGAAACCTTAAATAATGTTGTCTCAGTGTTTACTCTATAATCTTCATCAGCAGTCATTTCTGTTATAACTCCGTCAACCGGACTTGTAATTTCGGATTTTATAAGTGATAAGTCTTCCTGTAATGTAGCGAGTTCCAATTGAGCAGTTTGAAGAGAAATTCTCGCATCGGAAAGATTAACTTTTGATTCTCCACCTATCTTTACCAGTTCCTCAGCATTCCTGACATTTCTCTGATATTTCTGAACTTCCAGCCTTTTCATCTCTATCTTTCTTATAGTTTCATTTTTATCTACAGGATAAAATGTTACGACAACATCTCCTTTTTTTACATTATCTCCTGCCTTAAAATAGACTTTTTCAACTCTTTGTGACGCAGTAGTATACACTGATATTGCATTATCTGAGACTACCTGTCCTGTTTTTTCTGTAGAAAGACTTATATCCCCTTTTTCTACAGTCATTACTTCATATTCCTTTTCTTCACTTTTCTTCCCGCATGATATGATTACAAATAATGCCAAAAATAAAAGTGAAAATATTTTCTTCAAATTTGACTTTTCAAAGTATCTATGAAAAATCATACCTGTGTTTTTCACAAAATCACCTCTTTATATATTTAAATTACTTATAATATTTTATTTTTCTTGTAAATGCCGCTAACTCATTTTTAGCAGTAGCATAGGCAATCTTAGCTTTTTCATATTCGTTTCTCTTTTCTACATAATTTGAGAACGTATCTGTTCCCAGTTCATATTTTTTTGTATATATTTCATAGTCAGCTTTAGTTATTTCCACTGCCTTTTGCTTTATAAGTTCATCAGTCTGATATGTAGTATAATTAATCATCTGCTGTCCTGCATTGGAAACCAGCTCATTTTTTTTCTGTTCATACTGGAGTTTTAACTTATCTGCTTCATTCTTCAAATCTTCTAAAGTGTCATTGTATCTTTTGACAGTCTTTGTAATTCCTATCCCTACCACAAAACTCTTATTCTCAAAGTCATATCCTGCATCAGCAGTAACAACGGGATATTTATAATCGAATCTTTCCTTTTCATATTTTGTATTGTTTAATATTTCATTTAATTTAATACTTTCAGCCTCAGATAATCTTAGATTATAAAAATCTTCCTTCTTAAGCTCAACCTTGACAAGGTCATCCAACTTTCCATTTTTAGGGAGTTCCACATTATATATGATAAACTGTTCCCCAAGGATTTTTAATTCCTTTTCTAAGTTATCGTATTCGAGTTGGGAGGTTTCATATTCATATCTGGCAAGATCATAGTCATATTTGGAAGCTGTTCCGACTTCATATTTTTTTGCTAGTATATTATAGTCTTTTTTCTTACCTTCCAGAGATATTTTCCCCTGACTGATTTCTTCTTCTTTATTCTTGTAGTTCTTGTATAAGTCAATTAAATCTCTTATTTCACTGTTTTTAGTAGTTTCATTGGTAATTTCCTGTATATTCTTCTGTATTTCATTTGACTGTCTGTTATATTTAGTATCACTGTAAAAAAAATCATTTATACTCTTACTGATTCCCACTTTATTTGAAGTGAAGCTATTATTGGTAAAGTTATATCCGTTCTTATAATAGAGCATTCCATATTTAAGAGTGTTTTCAACACTGACTCCTTCATAGGTGCCGCTTGTCTGATATTCATTATTTGAAGTTATGGATATTTCGTTCCAGTCTCCATTCTTATAAAGCTTATCCTTTATTTCATAAGTTTTAAGATTGGCTTCGTTTATTCTAGTTGTATACGATTTCTGTTCATATTCCTTTATGACATCATCGATATTCTTTCCATAACTTATGAGACTAACAGAAAAAATCAGTGTCAACTGCCATTTACATTTTGACATATTTAATCTCATTTATTTCTCCTTTCTACATAGATGGTTTATCATACAACTTTTAGATTAGAAATTGCTTTTATTTACCATTATTAAAACACAAATTTTTGTCAAAATTATGTCTTTTTTGCAATTTTATACTGATGACTGTTTAAAATCAATACGTTTGTATACTATTTTTCTATAATTTTATAATATTTATATTACAGGAAAATAAAATCTATTTACAATTATTGATATTTATA
>CAYYAV010000283.1:2413-2731 GCA_964469865.1 uncultured Fusobacteriales bacterium
TAAAATATAAATATAATAATTATTAAAGGAGTTTTAAACATGTCTAATTACAGGAAATTTGATTTCAAGAAATTATATTTTATTTTATATATAGTACTAGTTTTAATGGTTGTATATTTATTGTTTGAACTGGGAATTTTTCTTTTTCCCTTTGTCATAGCAATTTTTTTTTCAATAATAACACAGCCTTTTACCCGTTTTCTTGAAAAATATCTTAAGTTTTCTCATAAAATGTCCACGATAATATCCATTATTGTTTTCCTTGTACTATTCTTGGGAATTATAGCCCTTTCTTCACTTAAACTAATTGAAGAAGTA
>CAYYAV010000284.1:0-2690 GCA_964469865.1 uncultured Fusobacteriales bacterium
TGAATGCAGGTTATGACACTAAGGGAGAGAACTTCAGAGGAGGAATAGGATTAAGAGCGATCTACTAGTAATATTAATATGATTAACACTTTTAACTAACTTAAGCTTAGAAATATAAGGAATCGTCTATAGGTATATAAAGTATCTATAGACGGTTTTTTTATTTGATTTTTTAAAAAAGTAAACTTATGTCCGTTCATATTAATATGAATACAAAGATAAAAATAAGTAATATGAAATATAAAGCAATGCCCGAACCTTTATAATTAAATATAAATCTGAATAAAAGGGAAAGGAACTTAGAATATGAGAATGCAAAATAAGACAAGAACTTTATTATTAATATTATCTGCTTCTGCTGTATTATCAGCATCCGGCAGTAAGAACAATATGACTCCGGCTCAGAAATCTAAAACACTTCAAAAGTCTCAGGAAACAGGAAAAGAAGCTATATCAGTAAATAATAGTCAGAAGCCGGAAAGTCAGAATACAGAAAGAGGGATGCCTGTTAAGAAGACCATAGCGGAATCAGATGTTATAAACAGGACTGAAAGCGGGTATGACCTAAATTTCGATATATCCAGATATACAGAGAAGACATCTGAAGTAAATGGAAAAACTGTCAGATATAGGGCTTATGAAAATATAGTATATGTGAAGAACCCTGTAGATATACAGTACCAGACTATAAATATCTATATTCCTGAAGAGTATTTCAGTAATGGTACGGTAGGAAAATATAATACTAAGACAGCTCCTATGTTTTTCCCGAATTCTGTAGGAGGATATATGCCGGGAGCTGCAGGAATACCGGGAACAGGAAGGGATGGGAAACCTGATGCATCTACAGTAGCTCTTTCAAAGGGCTATATAGTAGCAGCACCGGGAGCAAGAGGAAGGACTCTGAAAGATGAAAATGGTAAATATACCGGAAAAGCTCCTGCAGCAATAGTCGATCTGAAAGCAGCAGTAAGGTACCTTAAATATAATGATAAGAAAATGCCGGGAAGAGCGGACAGGATAATTTCCAACGGGACCAGTGCAGGAGGAGCATTATCGGCGTTACTCGGTGCAACAGGGAACAGCAAGGACTATGAAAAATATCTGAAAGAGCTGGGTGCAGCTGAAGGGAAAGATGATATATATGCAGTATCAGCCTATTGCCCCATAACTGATCTGGATAATGCCAACAGTGCATATGAATGGATGTTCAACGGGATAACTGAATATCAGAAAATGGAAATCAGCATGCTTGATTACAACGTCCAGAGAAAAACAGTAAATATGAAGATGACAGATGACGAAATTAAAAGATCTGATGCTCTGAAAGTATTCTTCCCTCCATATCTGAACAGCTTGAAGCTAAAAGGTAAGGATGGAAAAATTTTAAATCTGGATAAGGAGGGCAACGGAAGCTTCAAAGAACTTATAAAACAGTATTATATAAATTCAGCAAATATTGCCTTATCTAAAGGGGAAGATCTGTCTTCATTCTCATTTCTGACAATAAAAGATGGAAAAGTGACAGATATGAATTACGGGGAATATATAAAATATATAGGAAGAATAAAAACAGCAGGAGCTTTTGATAATGTTGACCTGTCTACAGGGGAAGACAACCTTTTCGGAGATTCATTGACAGATAGCAGACATTTTACGAAATATATATATGATCATACTACAGTAAATGGCCAGATGGCTGATTCACAGATAATAAAAATGATGAACCCTCATAACTATCTAGGGAAAAAGGACAGTATAACGTCCAAATACTGGAGAATTAGGCATGGGGCAAGTGACAGGGATACTTCACTGGCAATACCGGCTATACTGGCACTGAGGCTGGAAAATTTAAATAAAAATGTAGATTTTGCAGTACCTTGGGGACAGGGACACGGCGGAGACTATGACCTGGATGATCTGTTTGAGTGGATAGACAGCGTAGTAAGATAGTTTACCGGGGTAGTTAATTATAATACCAAAATAAATAACCATATAAGAAAAATAAAAACTGATTTTAATTTATCCGGCAATATTAAAGGATAATAAAATCAGTTTTTAAATATGTATATCTATTATTTATAAATAGTAACATAGAAGATATTAGTAGCCTTAGAAAAAAAGATATAAAGGAAATATGATGTAAATTTAATTAGACATATGATATAATCTAAATAAAAGGAAATTGTTTAAAATAAAATATTAAAAGAAGGAGAAACAATGCCGTTAAAAAATAATATCGAAAAAGTAAAAAGAGCCGCCAGATTATCGGAAATTTTGATAAGATACGGATTTGAAGAACTTTTTGACCGAAGTGGAATAGAAAAGTTCATTCCGGAAAAGATAGCAAATAAAAGTAAAAGGATAGAAAATATAACCTCACAATCACTTTATGAGAGAATCCGTCTGGCTGCAGAAGAAATGGGTCCTGCCTATGTAAAGTTCGGACAGATGTTAAGTAACAGGAATGATATCTTTCCTGAAGAGTTTATTATTGAACTTCAGAAGCTGCAGGATAATGTAGAGCCTGAAAATATAAATATATATGAAAAACTGGAGGAAGAATTGAAAATTATTCCTTCTGAATATTTTGAATATATAGAAAAAGAGCCTATGGCTTCAGCTTCTATGGGTCAGGTATTTAAAGGAATCCTCAGGACGGGAAAAGAAGTAGTTATTAAAGTAAGAAG
>CAYYAV010000285.1:0-2683 GCA_964469865.1 uncultured Fusobacteriales bacterium
ACATATAAATCAAAATTCATATATATTTCATCATTATCTGTTTTTATTTTTCTAGGTGTATCTTCTTTAACTAATAAAAGACCTGTGTCTATATCATGAATTATTACCTTATCTATTTTCCAAGAGTCACCACCATCTTTCAATATTTTAAATCCCTTTATCTCTTTAGCTGCAATTTTGTTTCTTAATTTAATATCAAAAGAATCTGTATCTCCCTTTTCAAAATCATTGTGCCATGGAGTATCTAAAAATATTTTTTCTGGAAAACTATTTTTATAGATTACTTCCAAAAATACATCACCGTCTGTTCCTGAAAAGATCTCATTAGAAGTTTTTATTATTACTCTCAGATTTTCTAATTTTAGTTTCTCTATATTGATTTCTACTGGGGGAATACTAGTATCTTTTAAAGGGATTACTATCCCGTTTCTATTCACTTTTTTTTCTATTTTATACTGTGGAACAATAAGTTTATCACTTTTTTCATCTCTAATAGTGATATGGTCTACATGCCAGTCATCATCACCTTTTTTCCATAAAGTAAAATTTTTTATTTCATCAGTTTTCAAAGGTCCTTTTAATGTTATATTATAAGTATCTAAATCCTCCCTTTCAAAATCATTGTAATAATCTTTATCCAATATATAACTTATTGAAGAATATTTCGTATTTATATTTAGATATACATCATTATCAGTTCCGGCAAATGATTTATCAGAAGTTTTAATTGTAACCAACAGGTTATTTATATTTTTTTTATTCGAAACCGTAGGAACATTATTAGGAGTTTCTTGTATAACATATTCTGTATCTAAATTTTTAAAAATATAAATATAAACTTTTTCTTTATATGGTACCTTTAAATCTCTTGTACTTGCTAATTTTATTCCAGTTCTATTATCATATATATCAATTTCAGAAGCAATCCATAAATTATCACTTTTCAGTTCAAAATAAAAACTTTCAATGCTTGAAATAGGAATAGTTTCATTTAAAAGGACAGTATGAAATTCTAATTGTTCACTTTTTCTATAAAACTTTCCTAATGTTCTTTCTGTCAAATTTTTACTATTATTTTTTTTCTTAATTCCAAAAATAATATTTGCATTTGTATCGGCATTCTTTTTATTTGAAGTCTTCATTCTGATTCTCAGTTCTCTGATTCCATAATTAACATCAACAGGTTTAAACTTGTCTTTTAACCTACCATTTGTATACTTAGAAATTATATCATTTAATTTTTCTGTTCCCATAATACATAACTTCGCCATTGATAATGATTGCTCTAAAGCCAGGAAATCCTGCTTATAACAATCACTATTTTTACCTAGTCTTCCCCACTCTTTTTCTAATATTTCGGGAAGATTTGAATTATCAAATAATTCTTTTCTTCTTAATAAGCGTTTTACATCTTTAAATGAATTTATAATGATTTCAACTGCATGATCAAAATTTTTAATTGAATTTTTATTTTTTCCTGAAATTTCTGAAGCTATTTCCTTTATATAAGGTTCAACTAATTTCTTTGCACCTTCTTTAATAAGATCAAATAACGGTTCAAATAGGAAATCAATGTGAATAACTTCAAAAAATTCTACCAGTTTAAAAAAATAATCTACCAGAGTCCTGCCTGTTTCAGTTTTAATTTTATGAATTGAAAAGAAGTGTACCAAAGCCTCATCTTCATCATTTAAAGCTATTTTTAATGATTTATCAATTGCTTTTTGAGAAAATTTTTCCCAGAATTCAAGCCAATCTTTTATATATGTTTCTTTTTCCATAATATTATATACACTGTCATTATCTATTAATGCATTTTCATAATATTTAACATACGTTCCTAAAATATCCATATCTATTTCTTCATTATTTAATATTTTTTTCTTTAATTCCATTGATTTCTTACTTGCAAAGCAACTACGAATATATGTATATGGAATATCTAATTCTGTACTGAAATTTTTAAAAAAATCATTTTTATTTTTTCCTTCTTTAACGCGTTCTTTGAGAAAATTATCTAGATATGTCTCTATTGCTAAATGTCTAATTATTATTTTTATCTCTTCTTTTCCTTGAGAAATTCTTGTTTCATTTTTTGAAGAAAGGTTATTAATTATATGTTTAAAACTTTGAAACCAGCCTTTAGCATAAGAATTTACATAATCGTGTGTAAACATGTCTCCTGCATAATGTAGCATAAATCCAAGATAAAATGATATGCTTGGGTAATATTCAGGATCAGAAGGTGGAATAGTAGCAAGTTCATCAAGCATTAGTTTTAGCCATTCTCCTGAATTTATTGGATGTATTATCATTTGACCGAAAATGAGATCTGGAAAAAAATCAGGTCCTACTGAGCCTGCCCGAAAATAAGAAGGATAATCACGAATGGCTTTATAAAAGTTTTCAGGAATTTTGTATTTTTCTTTTTTTCCCTTTTCTATTTTTAAAATAATATTACCTCCATTATCAATCAGTTCTTGGCGAAGAATATTTGCCATATAGATATGCCCATAACTTTTCATAACTCAATCACACTCCTATTTATTCAATCTAAATAAAGGCATTAAGAATTTCTCTCTCAATTCAGAATCGGAATAAAAAATGGAATTCGGATTTTCCCATTGGTGAAAATTTGTAGGATTTTGAGAATCAGGTTCGCCATTTTTTTTCATTCCCATAC
>CAYYAV010000286.1:0-2669 GCA_964469865.1 uncultured Fusobacteriales bacterium
CTACAAATACAGTTGTTACGTGTCAGAAGGAGAGGTCTCAGATAAAAAACAGGGAAACCGCAATGAAAATTCTGAAATCCAGGCTGTTCGAATTGGAACTGGAAAAAAGGGAAAAAGAGATGGAAAACCTGAAAGGAGTAGATTCTAAGATAGAATGGGGAAGTCAGATAAGGTCATATGTATTTCAGCCATATAAAATGGTAAAGGATCATAGGACAAAAGCCGAAGAGGGAAATGTGGATAAGGTTATGGACGGGAATATAAGCCATTTTATAAATGAATATTTAAAATTTCTGAAGGAACAGTAAATATAGTTGCGTGATTAGGAAAAGTATTATATAATATAGGAACTGAAAAAGTAATAGAGAAATGGAGAAAGAAATGCCTGAAAAAAGAGTAAGAGTTAGGATAGCTCCGTCTCCTACAGGAGATCCCCATGTAGGAACGGCATATATTGGATTATTTAATTATGTATTTGCAAAACATAATAACGGAGATTTTTTACTTAGAATAGAGGATACAGACAGAACCAGGTTTTCAGAAGATTCTGAACAGCAGATATTCAGTGCAATGAAATGGCTGGGTCTAAATTATGATGAAGGTCCGGATATAGGTGGAGACAGGGGTCCATATAGACAATCTGAGAGATTTTCCATTTACAAGGAGTATGCTGAAAAATTAGTAGAAAAGGGAGAGGCGTATTACTGTTTCTGTACTCCTGAAAGGCTTCAGAAATTAAGGGAAAGACAGGTAGCTATGAAACAAGCTCCAGGATATGATGGACATTGCAGAAATCTTTCTAAAGAAGAAGTAGAAGAAAAACTGGCAGCAGGAGAACCCTACGTTATAAGACTTAGGATGCCTTACGAAGGAGAAACAGTAGTTCATGATGAACTGAGAGGAGATATAATATTCGAAAACAGTAAGATTGATGATCAGGTACTGTTAAAATCAGACGGGTTTCCTACCTATCATCTGGCAAATATTGTAGATGATTATTTAATGGGAATTACTCATGTTATAAGGGCTGAAGAGTGGATAGCTTCTACACCCAAACATATTCAGTTATATAAGGCATTCGGATGGGAAATTCCTAAATTTTATCATATGCCTTTACTTAGAAATGCCGATAAGACAAAAATCTCTAAAAGGAAGAATCCGGTTTCATTGAATTATTATATGGAAGAGGGATATCTAAAAGAAGGAATCTTGAATTTTCTGGCACTGATGGGATGGAGTTTTGGTGGAGATAAAGAGATTTTCACCCTTGAAGAGATGATAGAAAATTTTTCTTTTGATAAAATTTCATTAGGTGGTCCTGTATTTGACCTTGTAAAACTGGGATGGGTAAATAATCACCATATGAGACTTAAAAATCTTGATGAACTGACAAAACTGGCAATTCCTTATTTTGTAAAAGCCGGATATTATAATGATGAAAATATGGATATAAAAGATTACGAAAAATTAAAAAGGATAGTTGAAATTACAAGAGAAGGATCACAGACCTTAAAAGAACTACCAGTAAATGCTTCCATCTATTATGAGGATGAGTTTGAACTTCCTATTCTTGAAGAAGGTATGAATAAAAAGGAAAGAAAATCAGTAGAGAAACTGAGAGCATCACTGGAAGCTGAAACAGGTAGAAAATCAATAGAACTTTTTATAGGTAAAATAAATAATCTGGAAGAGAATATATCGGAAGAAGAAGCGAAGCATCTGCTGAATGAATTACAGGAAGAGTTAGGAGAAGGACCGGCTTCAGTAATAATGCCTTTAAGAGCAGTTATTACTGGAAAGGCCAGAGGAGCTGATCTTTATACTGTAATTTCCATAATTGGCAAAACAAGGACATTGAAAAGGATAGAAAATACTTTAAATAAGATGTAAAATTGGGAAATGGAAAATATATGATGTATTCAAATATGATATGATGATTGTTGACTTAAAAAGTTTAATCTGATATACTTGAGTTAATAGAGAAACTAAATATATATTAGGAGGGCAAAATGGAAAAAGTTACTGCGGATATGAACATAATGGAAGCTGTGGAGAAATATCCTATAATAGCACAGGTTCTGATGAGATATGGGCTAGGTTGTGTAGGATGTATAATTTCAAGTGCTGAAACACTTGGAGAAGGAATAGCAGCTCATGGTTTAAATCCAGATATTATATTGGAAGAAGTAAACATGATACTGGAAAAACAGCAAGGATAGGAATTTTGAAACTATGAATAAATTTAATGTTTGAATATAAAAAATGAAAACGTAAAAAAGAATTAAATGTGGTATTATATATTGTAATATTAGACAATAAGTATAATACTACATTTTTTATATTGTATAATAGAATATAGGAGGAATATGTATGGAAGCATTGAAGATTGCAAATGGTTTACCTATGTGGATTGCTTGTGCACCGGCAATTTTACTCATAATAATACAGGCGGTTATTTTCCTAAGGAAATCTTATGAAGCTGGGAAAAAAATAGGACTGACGGAAGAACAGATGAAGAAAGCTATAAAAAGTAGTACTATTACCTCTATAGGACCTTCAATAGTAATATTGAGTGGCATGTTGTCCCTTTTAATAACAGTGGGAGGTCCTATGGCATGGATGAGACTGTCTCTAATCGGCTCAGTAATGTTTGAATCTGTGGCTGCTGG
>CAYYAV010000287.1:0-2660 GCA_964469865.1 uncultured Fusobacteriales bacterium
TAGTTATTTTACCATATATTATTTAGAGGTTTACACAAAATTTTTTACACACCCATATATTAAAATATCAATCTTTTCCGGCTTCTGTTATTATTTACTTCAAAACTATCAATGCCTTACATTCAGCATTTTTTCAGCATCTTTATAATTTGGCATGTGCCTTTCTATATAATTATAGAATCCTTTTCCATGATTCGGATATTTAATATGAGCGAGTTCATGTAGAACGACATATTCTATTTCAAAGATACTTCTTTTTATGAGTTCCACATTAAGATTTATATATTTTTTATTGTAGTTGCATGATCCCCATCTTGTTTTCATAGGTTTTATTGAAAGATTTTCAATATCCTCGTTTAAAATTTCAAGCCATTTCTGCATAATATCTGAAAAAACTTTCCTGGCACATTCATAATACCATCTGTCCATGATTTTCTTTCTGTCCTCAGCTCCTTCATAATCTGTATAAAGAGCTATTTCTTTTTTCTGGCTATTCAAATTAACTTTATTACTTGCTGAATTTTTTACTGTCAGGATATATTCCCTACCTAGAAACCTATGAATTTCTCCTGTCCTATATTCCAGTTCCTTTTTTTTTCTTTTATATTCTTCTACTTTTCCAAGAACTTTTTTTATCCATTCCTCCTTAGAACGTATAAAATTTTCTATATAGTCCCTATGGAGGTTCATAGGCACCGAAATATAGACTTCCATATCATGATTTATTCTAAGATTGATATTCTTTACCCTCTTCCTATGTACATCATAACCTAATATTTTTTCTTTTTTCATTTTTTCTGTCTATTTTCCATCCTTTTTAAATTTTCTATTTCTTTTTCAATTATTGAAGATACATCAAGTCCCATAGGCATGCTTTTTAATATTTTTTCATATAATACTTCATTATTTTCTTTACAGCTCTTTAGAAAAGATATACAGTTTGACTTTTTCTGAATCTTAATCATATAGCCATCATTTAAATAGATGTTAACTACAATCTGCTTAAACAGTCCTCCACTTATGGATATTCTTGTAAAAAGAACTCCCTGTATTTCAGAGAGATTAAAATATATTTCCTTTTTCCAGAACTTACTGAAAAAAGTAAATATAAATTCTCCATTATATTCGTCCAGTTTCTCTATCCTATTTTTAAAATTCTTCCATATCCTTCTTAATAGAAAATATAAAAGTATAGCTATTATCAGTCTCATTATTTCCCTTTCTCCTATTGCACCAGTTTGTCCAGAAATATTGTAGCTAAACTTAGAAACAGTAAAAAACCGCATACATCTGTTGCCGTAGTCAGAAGTACTGCCGAAGCCATAGCCGGATCTACTTTCAAGGCTTTTAATGTTACAGGAACAACAAATCCTATTATACATGCTATAGTAAGATTTCCCATCATTGCAAGAAACATTATAAGCCCGATAAAGAAGTTACCATATATTACACCTAGTATCATTCCACATACCAGTCCTAAGACTCCCCCATTTATTGCTCCAACAAGGAAACTTTTTCCCACTATTTTCAAAGTATCTTTTTTATCAACCTCTCCTAAAGCTAATGCCCTTATTGTAACAGAAAGAGACTGTGTTCCAGCATTTCCTCCCATGCCGGTCACTATAGACATTACAGCTGATAGGATTACAACCTGCTCTATTGTTCCTGAAAATATTCCTATTACAAAAGAAGCTAAGAATGCTGTTCCCAGATTTATTATAAGCCACGGAAGCCTCTGTTTCACTGAAAACATAAAATGAGAATAGATGTCTTCCTCTTCAGAAACTCCCCCTAATTTAAGGATATCTTCCGTATTTTCTTCTTGAATGACATCGATAATATCGTCTATTGTTATTATTCCCAGTAAATTTTTTTTATGATTTATAACAGGGACAACTTTCAGGTCATACTTTGAAACCAGCCTTGCCACATCTTCCTGATCTTCTTCCGCATAAACAGATTTTATATTATCATCCATTATTTCCTCAAGCTTTGTTTCATTAGAAGCGATTAATATATCTCTCAAGTCTGCTTCTCCAACAAGCTCCTTCTTCTCATTTAATACAAATATGGTCTCTATGACCTCTGTTTTGGGTGCAATTACCTTTATCTTTGCCATTACATCTTTTATTTCAAGATTTTTTTTAAAGGCTATATACTGAGTTGTCATAATTCCACCAGCTGAATCTTCTTCATATCCTAGCAGTTCTCTTATTTTATTTGCCTGAGATCTTTTCATTTTTGTAAGAATAGACTTACTTTTTTGTATATCTATATATCCTAAGATATCTGCTATATCATCAGGTGACATGTAAGCAAGAATATCTATCACTTCTTCATCACTTATCAGCTCAATTATTCTTTCCTGTAAGTCTTCATCAGCCTGTTCTATTATACTTGCTTTCTGTTCATCAGTCATAAGTTCAAGGACACGTAAAAGTTCTTCATCTTCTAGTTCTTCCAAACTTTCTGCTATATCGACAACATGATTATCTTCTAGATATTCCTCCAGCTCTTCTTCTGAATTTATCTTCTGAATTTCTTCTGCCATTTCTTCAGGTGAGGTTACTTCCTCTATATCTTCTTTATCTTCCTCAGCCATTCTGCTTTTAATTTCATTTTTCAATTCTTCTATTTCTTCGGGAGTCTTTTCTTCCCTT
>CAYYAV010000288.1:0-2644 GCA_964469865.1 uncultured Fusobacteriales bacterium
CGTTCATTGATATTTCCATTAGCCATACTTGTTTTTGGACCTCTAGCCGATTTTATGAGTATTAAGGTTCTAATTTGTCTGTCTTCATTTCTTCTGTCTTTTATAGCAGCTATTAAACTAGGAGATAAAAGATTTATACAAATGGGAAACAATTAATAAGATAGACTTTAAATATACCATAGCATAACATTTTCAAGTTTCTCATGATATTCAATATATTCACGTACTTTTTCGAGAACATCTCTTTGAACTTTATATGTTATAAGCTTAAAAGCTTCTTCATAGGTACACCATTTAAAATCTTCTATTTCTTCAGTATCAATTTCCAGTTTTTCACTATCCGCTATTCCTACGAAAAATACAACCTCCTTTAGTGTATTTTCATTTGGAACATAACTTATAGTTTCTCTAAATCCTCTCCTAATATTGATATCTATATTGGTTTCTTCCTTTACTTCCCTTATGGCAGTTTCAATCTCCGTTTCATATTTTTCTACATGTCCCTTTGGAAATCCCCAGTTTCCGTTGTACATTTTAACTATTAAGTATTTTTCATTTTTTTCATTAT
Source organism: uncultured Fusobacteriales bacterium (assembly GCA_964469865.1). Lineage (GTDB taxonomy): Bacteria > Fusobacteriota > Fusobacteriia > Fusobacteriales > Leptotrichiaceae > JAGOWQ01. Next base: position 569 of record CAYYAV010000288.1, read on the forward strand.
ATATGACCGCACCGCAGGATTTTTCATCCTTAAGATTGTATTTTCCTCTATATTTGTTCATTAAATAGGATATTATCTCCTTTTTCAGGTTTTGAATTTTTTCGTCTAAAATGAGCTCATAAATTTCTGATTTCAGTTTTCCTATATCTTTAGACTCAAATTTTAGATTTATCAGATCAACTCCTGTTACATCTACTTCTTTAATACTTGGTATATTCCCCTCTTTTTTTATATTTTCAACCCTATTTATTAAATTTTTCAAATTGGTATTATCAGTTTCTGAAATATATTTTCTGGCTTTTAAATCTGCCTCCATCAAACTAAAAAGCCTTTTAAGATTTATGTCTCCAAAATCCAGTATTAATTTTTTTAATTCTTTTTTTGTAGGTTTTCCATATAGTAAAATAAAATTCCTGACTATTTTTTTTACAGAATTTATTATTTCGTTTGAAGCTTTTAGAAATTTCAACTGGTTTTCTGCAATTAATGCACTTTCCTTTTCATATCCTTCATAAGAAATTATTCCTTTAGTATCTATTGTTTCAGTATTTACTTTTCCTAAATTATAAAAAAGAGCAGACAGCCTTGTGACTAAGTCATTATCGGAAAAATGAACTGTCCTTATTATTTTATTGAATAAATTCTCATTACCCACATATAAATTATAGCTGTATTTGAATTCAGGTATTATAAGTTCTAAAATTCCAAGTCTTTTCATTTCCATAAGTGCTTTTTTTGCATTTTTCCCTAATAAAATTTCTTTGATCTCATTATATATTCTTTCTTTAGATATTTTATTTAAAAATTTTCTTTTTTCATAAATAGCTTCTGATGCTTTCCTATCCAGCTCAAATCCAAGCTTAGATATAAACCTGAAAGCTCTCATAATTCTAAGGGAATCTTCTTCAATACGTAATTTCGGATTTCCTACAAATCTTACAACTTTGTTTTTTATATCATGAATTCCATCATAAGGATCTTTCAAACCGGTATATTCATTATATGCCAGTGCATTTATAGTAAAATCTCGTCTTTCCAGGTCCAGATCTATATTATTTATAAACTTAATCATTTTAGGATATCTGCTGTTATAAATTCCGCTTTCCTGTCTGAATTTAGCTATTTCATATTCCTTTCCGTTTACACTTATCATTAGTATTCCAAAATGAGCTCCCACTTCTTTCGGATTATAATCCCTAAAAATTTTTTTTAGAGTCCTGTAGTCTATATCTGTAGCAAAATCATAATCCCCTGGATCAGTTTCAAGAATCATATCTCTGATAGCTCCACCGACAAGGAATCCTGTTCCATTTTTATTCAGTTGTTCAAGTATAAATTTTACATCACTATTTAATTTGAATTCCATGCCGAAAAATCCTCTCTATAATTTTCTTTTCTTGAATTTTGCTATATAAAACCCATCCAAATATTTATTTTTATGAGTTATATATACTCCTCCATAACTATCTCTTTCAATATGTATATTATCAGGAATCTCAACTTCCTGTATTTCCAGCCTATCATATTTCTCAAGAAATGTCATCACATTGTTAGTATTTTCATTTCTGGTAAAAGTACAGGTACTGTAGATTATGTATCCACCATCCTTTAAGGAATTATAGGCACTTGCAAATATCCTTTGCTGCAGTTTCTTCAATTCCTTTATCTGAACAGTAGATAACGAATAAATTTTTTCAGGTTTTTTCCTAAGTACACCTAATCCGCTACATGGCACATCGAGAAGAATTCTGTCAAATTTCATATCTAATTTTTCTATTTCAGTTGCATCATTCAACTTTATCTTAAAATTATCATAATTATACTTTTTTCTCAAATTTTCTAAAATCCCTATTTTATGTTCATGAATATCAGTAGCCAATAACAGTTCAGGATCTGACATTTGCAATATGGCGAGAGCTTTACCACCTGGAGCACTACAGGCATCTAGGACCTTATCACCCTTTTTTACATTCAGATTCTTTACAGCTAAATATGAAGAAGCATCTTGAATTACTATACTTCCTTTTTTAAATTCTTCTGTATTTAATATATTTCCATTAGATAAATAGTATACTT
>CAYYAV010000289.1:0-2640 GCA_964469865.1 uncultured Fusobacteriales bacterium
TGTATTGCTAAAGCCAATGCCCCTGACAAAATGCCCGGTTTCAGTATAAAAATCAGGATCATAGCCCACATCAGTTCTGGAACTGCTCTTGATATGAGGAAAATTGTCCTGCTGATATAATATAAAATCTTATAATACCAGTGTTTATTAAGAGTCAGTTTACCATTAGAAATATTCTTTGCTGATGGTATTACAAACAGGAACATTCCAACTGTTGCAATTCCTGTAGCCAGTATACTCATCTCAAGGGTCTGTATACTTAAAACTAGACCCTGTTTCCACATTTCTATATTAAGAAATGCTGGTATTTCTTCATTTAATCCAAACAGTCGCCTCAAAAATCTGCTTAAATAACCTATATTCCTTTCATCAAATACTTTAAACAGGCTATCTGATTCAGTATGAAAGATATAAGTCCAGGACAGAATAATCAGAGAGCAGAAAAGAAAGAAGGAATATCTTATAAAATATTTGTCTATTTTCCTGTTCATTTACTTTACTCTCCTTCTTATTTCATATCCCCATTTATCAATTATTAGAATCATAGCTATAAGGAAAAACATAAATGTCCATACCTGATTATACTTTAAATCCTGTAATGATATCTGAATCTGGAAGCCTATCCCTCCTAATCCCACAAATGAAAGAACCGAAGATGAACGTATGGCACATTCTAGCCTATATATTACATAGCTGAACATATTAGGAAAGGCAGAAGGAAGATAACCATAGAAAAATATCTGTAACCTTTCTGCTCCAGATAGCTTCAGAGCTGTTAAAGGAGCCTTAGGAGTCTCTATCAGGATGTCTGCGAAAATCTTTCCAAGATATCCTGCATAGGGTATTGCTAAAGCAAAAATTGCTCCTATTGGTGTTAGCCCCACCGCTGCAACAAAAATCCATGCCCATATCAGTTCATGTATAGCACGTAAAAATCCTATAATTCCCCTCATTATCACTATTAGAAGCTTATTGCGGAAAATTATCCCTGAAGCCAGGACAGCTAGCGGAAAAGCCATTATAACTGCTAAGGATATACTTATCAGAGCATATGAAAAAGTCTGCCAGCACGATTTTATGGCAATTATTATTATCTCCATTGACAAATCCGGCTTAAGAAATGAAGTAAGCATTGATTTTAAAGTATTATACCCCCCTCTATGAAATACGCCACTTCCTATATCCGCTTTTACTGCAGTTATCAGAAAAATTATAATTAATATCACTGTTAATATACTTTTCCTATTGGCAATAAGAAATTTTTTAATGCTATTCATCCTTTTTATCTCCGTATAAATTTTTTATCATACCATCAGTGATATCTTCCACCTTTTCATCAAATATAATCTTTCCATGTCTTAATCCGATTATCCTGTCAAAAAATTCCTTAGAATATTCTACTGAATGCATACTTGCTATAAGGGATTTTCCTTCCTTCCTTGCAAGTTCCGTTATAAGGGAGAGAACATTTCTCGTATTGACAGGATCAAGGGAGGATACAGGCTCATCTGCCAGAATCAACAGTGGATTCTGAACTAGCAGACGGGCAATGGCAACTCTCTGTTGCTGCCCCCCTGATAAGGATGAAGTCATTTCATAAAGCTTATCCTCTAACCCAATCTGTTTCAATGCTTTCTTTGCATACTCTATATCCTGTGGTTTAAACAGTGAAATAAATGATTTTATAAATCCCCATTCATTAAATCTTCCGGCAAGGACATTGTGTACAACCTTTATATTTTTAACCAGATCAAATTGCTGCCTTAGCATCCCTACTTTTTTTGCAAATGTCTTATTATCAAAATTTGAAATATCCTTTCCATCTACCAGTATTTCTCCACTGTCCTTTTCCAATGTTTTAGTTATAAGGTTCATTAATGTAGACTTTCCCGAACCGCTTGAACCTATAAGTGCAACTACTTCTCCATTGCTTATTTCTATATTTATTCCTCTGAGAGCCATATTTTCATCAAATTTTTTTGTCATATTTCGTATACTCAGCAATTTCCTATTACCCATTTTTCTCCTCTATTATACCATGTTACTTTATAATCCCTAAAGATTTTGCGACTTTCTCTATATCCTTATAGTTTTCATTTTTTGTAGGAATAAAACTTTCAGTCGAAAGCAAGTTAAGTACTTCAGAATCTCCTGCCTTAATACCTAGAAGTGCCTGTCTCATTTTTTCCTTAGTACCTTCACCAAATTTTTTATCTACTTCATTGATTGTCCAGTTATAGTCATAATAATTAGGTGTTTCATAAAATACTTCAACTTTTTCCAGGTTAACTTTGTTTTCTTTTACGGCTTTTGTCCAGTACTGCTTATTTACCGCTCCTGCTTCTACACTTCCTGCTTCTACAAGTCCATATGTCTTATCATGGGAACCGCTGTAAACAGGAGTCCCGTTAAAGTCCTTATCAGGATTAATTCCTTCAGCGTCTAAAAAAAATCTTGGCATTAAATGACCGGATGTAGAACTTTCACTTCCGAAGGCAAAACTTTTCCCCTTTAAATCCTTTAAGGAATTTATAGGCAATCCCTTTTGCTTTATAAATACTGACTGGAATTTTTCGTCACTCGGTCTCTGGGCTATTGCTTCTGCTTCAGGTACTAGAGAACGTGCCTGTACCCCTGTCA
>CAYYAV010000290.1:0-2639 GCA_964469865.1 uncultured Fusobacteriales bacterium
ATAAAAAATTATTATATATATTATAAATGCACTTAAAATTTTAATAACTTTCTTTCTAGGATTATCAAGTAAATGTATATAGGATCGCCTAGATTTTTCTATTTTTTCATAATATCTCAAAATATTGTCTCCCATTTTATAATTTTCCTCCTACCCCGTCATCCAATAAATAATATGATAGGCAATTCCCAGTCCAAAAATATCTGCAACTGTATGCGATAGAAAATAAGGATACAGGTTGCCACTTTTACGTACATAGAAATGATAGTATATAACTGTCAGAATAATCCCAATACCAAATGCACTTCCAATTCCTTGATAAGTATGAAAACTGATACGTATAGCCATGCTATACCAGAAAGCCCATATTCTGTATTCGGGTTTTACTGACAGGCATACTCCTAAAAAAAACAATTCTTCATATGGTCCATTCAACAGGGCGTATAAAATATTTGATAAAGAAAAAGAAAGAAAGGAAGAAGTTATAAAAGCGGGTTTAAGGATTTCAGGAGCATACGATGTAAAAAATATTAAATAGTTCCATATAGTAATCCATACATCCATCAATACAGCACATATAATAAACAGAAAAATTCCAAATATAGTATCCCTTATACTGATTTTAAATTTCCATTGTATAAAGTCAAAATTCCTCAATTTTAGATATAGAATTGCAACAATCAGTTGAATAGACTGAACCAATATTCCTCTCAGATTATCCCATAAGGTAAAGATGATGTTATCTGGATAATCTGTAACAGAACTTTGCAGCCTGGCAAGATAAATAATATTTGATTGATACATTCCTATCCCAATCATAATAATCGTAAGGAATAATATATCCCACCACGTCAGATATTTCCGTTTAGCCATTATTTATCATACTTCCTTTCAATAATTATTAATTTTTTTAATTTTCTGGAATATACACGGATAATTAAAAATTATACTTTATTCCTAAACCACCTGTAATACTTGCCTTATTTTTTATTATAGGTGAATTATATATTTCCTTTGAAAATTTTTCTGTTTCCAGTGAAGCAAATGTTGAAAATTTTTCTGTAAACTTGTATTCTGCATTTATTTGAAATCCTAGAGATGAAGCCTTGCCAGGTGTATATTCCTTTCTAAGCTTTCCACCCAGATCTTTCTTATTAACACCGAAATAATAGTCGGCAAACTTTTTAGAGTAGGATGTGTAGCTTATTCCAGAAGAAATAAGGAACTTTTCACCAATAGGCAGTCCATAATTAAGTCCTATTTCCCTTGTTGCTCCTCTTTTACCTCCTTGTGCAGAAACATAAGTTTCCAGGTTCCCAAACATATATCCTATTCTTCCACCGAAAGCAGTCTGAGTCTTCCTGTCCTTAAATGTCTTATACCCTTTTTCCATTTTTTCTCCTTTTACAGCGTATCCATCCCTGAAATCCACATATGCAGAAAGAACTAGATTTTCAGTCGGCATAACTTCTACTCCTGTTTCAGATCCACTTAAATAAAAATTCTTATAGGATAGTGTAGTAAGGGGTAAAATTGCTCTATTTTCTGATTTCTTTTCAATTTTGTACAAACTGTTTGAAACCGAAACTCCTGCTCCTATTTCTCCATTGATATTTTTAAATTTTGCAAATCCTGATGCTGAAATCAATAAACACATTACGAAAATTTTTTTCACAAAAATCACTCCTTAATTTTTATTAGTAACACTGCTACTTTATGTATTTTGATTTTATACTATTGAAATATAAATTCCAATCAATTTTCATAATATTTTCCTACAATTTAATCATAAAAAAAGATCAGCTCCTTCAATATAAACTGACCTTTTTTTATTATATTTCCAATAATACTGTATAATTTCTTGGATCATCTGGAGAAATAAGAACCGTCACTTCATCACCTATTTCATATTTTTTCTTTAATTTATGCTGCATTCTGGCATTTGAAAAATATATATTCCCATTATTGTTCAAAAAACAGGACATATTCACCTTCGGAAATAGTCATTTGAAAAATATATATTCCCATTATTGTCTTTTGCTTCTACCCTATATAAACTCCTTCTGTTTATATAATAGTTTGTCCTCTTAAAACCTGTAATTTCAGCTTTTATTTCTACTCCTGATATTTTCAGATCTCTTATTCTCTTAACCTCTCTCATATTCATAATTAAAATAACCAGACCTATTGACAAAATGACAAGACCCATTATAGGAAATAGTAAAAATATGCTGCTGCTATCGTTACCAGAAACCTCGCTACTGATTAATATTTTTAAGATCAATCCTGCAATTATAGATACCATACCATGAAGTATAAGAAATACTGCAATAAACCATTTAAAAAATTTTTCCATATTCTCTCCTTATAATTTTTCTTTATTTGACTGCCTTCTTGACAGTTACGTGTATATCATAATTAATGCCAAAATAAGCATATGAAGAGGATAAAAAGCATAAAATATATATTTTATAAAATTACTATGATATCCTCTCTTTCCATTATAAAGCCATATGACAGGTAAGGAGAATAGTGCCAGACTCTGTACAGGCAACGCAAATTCTCCTACATATACCAGGGGGATAGAATATCTCCCAAGTAGTACTATATTTATATAGGCTAATATAATAATTTGCATA
>CAYYAV010000291.1:0-2631 GCA_964469865.1 uncultured Fusobacteriales bacterium
TAAGCTCAGATAATATAGTGGATATTATAAAACAGAGTACCATAAATGGGTTATTGGCAATTGGGATTACACTGGCAATTATAACAGGAGGGATAGATTTATCTATCGGTTCAATATTTGCAATAGTAATAGTAAGTATTGGGAAAATGCTTGTTGCAGGTCTAAATCCAGGTTTAGCTTTTCTCTTAGGAACAATATTTGGATTCCTGATGGGCCTGATAAATGGAATCTTAATATCAAAAATTAAATTACAACCTTTTATAGCCACTTTAGGAACAATGAGTATATATAGAGGAATTGCATATATAATAACAGGAGGATGGCCAGTTCTTGATATACCGGAATCATTCAGGAAGACATTAGACGGAGATATTTTCGGATTTATACCTTCATCAGTATTATTATTACTAATAGTAGGAATAATAATGTGGATTGTCTTAAAATATACGAGATTTGGAAATTATATCTATGCCCTTGGAAGTAATGAAGAAGCAACTAGGTTATCAGGTGTCAATGTTGAATTTAATAAAATGTTAGCTTATGGATTTTGTGGAATAGGAGCTGCTCTGGCAGGAATGGTACTATTGGCAAGATTAGGAACCGGAGAGCCTACAGCAGGACAGGGATATGAGTTAAATGCCATAGCGGCAGCAGCGGTGGGAGGAACTAGTCTAATCGGAGGAAGGGGAACTATACAGGGAACAATATTAGGAACGATATTATTGTCTGCATTAAGAGTAGGACTAATTGTTGTAGGTGTTGATTCCTTCTGGCAATATATAGCAACAGGAATAATAATAGTAATAGCTGCATGTTTTGAAATAATACAGAACAAATTCTCTTCTGTAAAATTTTCAAAATAAATTAAAGCTTAGGAGTAAAACAGTATGAAAAATAATAGTATAATAGTAATAGGAAGTTTAAATTATGATATTATATTAAAACAGAAAAGATTTCCAAAAATAGGAGAAACATATACAGCAGACAGTATAACATTTTGCAATGGAGGAAAAGGTGCAAATCAAGCTGTTCAGGCTTCTAAATTGGGTGCTGATACAATAATGATTGGTTGTATAGGAAATGATAATTTTGGAACGGAGTTAATTAAAGGGTTAGAAAAATATAAAGTAAATATAAATTATATAAGAAAAACTGATACTAATACAGGAATAGGTATTGTTAATGCATTAGAAAATGGAGAATTGACTGCAACTATTTCAAGAGGAGCAAATTATGATTTGAATATTGAAGATATAAATAAAATTTCAGATATAATTAGGAATTCTAAGATTTTGATTTTACAACTTGAAATTCCTATAAAAGTTGTAGAATATGCCATAGATCTGGCAAGTAGAAATGAAGTCTTTGTAATATTGAATGCTGCTCCTGCATCAAAAATTGATGACAGAGTCCTATCAAAAGTTGACTGTCTTGTAGTAAATGAAACAGAGGCAAGCTTTTATTTAGGTATAGAAGATGGAAATTTTGAATTTTCAGAAGAAGATTGTAAAAAGCTTTTTTCAAAAATAAAAAAACTTTTGATAATTACTTTGGGTAAAAAAGGAAGCATAATATACGATGGAGAGATTATGAATAAAATAGAAAGTCATAAAGTAGATGCGATAGAGACAACGGGAGCAGGAGATTCATTTGTTGGAGCCTTTGCATATAAACTGTTAAATGGAAGTTCATATTTAGAAGCTGCAAAATTTTCATCAATGGTAAGCGCATTAACTGTTACCAAAATTGGAGCTCAGGATGCCATGCCTACTTATAATGAAATAAAAAAATATTTTTCAAAATAACAATAATATGTTAAACTAATGGTATACTACTGAAAAAGAAAAAGGAGAAAATTATTGATACCATATTTAAGAAGAAAGAAAATATTGGATGAGCTTGAAAAGAGAGAAATAGTATATCTAGAACAGTTTATTGAAATCATGTCAGAAGCATCTGAGTCAACTATAAGAAGGGATTTGAGACTTTTAGCTTCAGAAGGGAAAATAGTACTTCTACATGGTGGAGCAATAAGATTAAAAAAAAGTTCCAAGGAAGTTTCGGTAATTTCAAAAAAACTTATGAATATAAAAGCTAAAGAAAAAATTGCCAAATATGCCTCATCTCTTATACAGAATGGAGATACAATTTATTTAGATTCTGGAACAACTACAGAATTAATGATAAAATATTTAAAAAATAAAGATATAACAATAATAACAACAAATACACAGATAATAAATCAATTAGAGGATACAAGATTTGAATGTATATTTGTTGGAGGTGAAATAACAAAAAGTCTCTCTTCGACTGTCGGACCCTTGACTGACAGAATATTGTCTGAGTTTCATTTTAATAAAGCGTTCATAGGAGCAAATGGATGTAGCCAGAATAATGGAATAAGTACTTATGATTTAAGAGAAGCAAGTAAAAAAAGAATTGTTATGCAGAATTCAGATTTTACATATGTTTTATTGGATTCCAGTAAAATAGGAACCAATGGCACATGTAAAGTTTTTAAAATTAATGAAGTAAAAGTAATAACAGAGAAAAGAACTAAACTAGCTACAGAGAATGAGAATTTTATTATATTGTAGGAATAATCCTATTAAATAATATTTTAAAAAAATT
>CAYYAV010000292.1:0-2610 GCA_964469865.1 uncultured Fusobacteriales bacterium
TGGTCGTAACGGCTCAAGGCACATTAAAAAAATTAAGGGATGATGTGTTTTCTCATATGGAAAAGTTACCTATAAAGTATTTTGATACTAATATCCATGGGGATATCATGAGCGTATACTCAAGTGATATTGATACATTGCGTAACATGATAACAGAAAGCTTGTCGCAACTTATAACAGCAGTTGTCACAATAGTAAGCGTCTTAATCTCAATGTTTATACTAAGTTTTCCATTAACCCTATTTGCTATAATAATGCTGGTATTGATGGTTACTATTACAAGATTGATATCTTCTATAAGTTCAAAGAATTTTATTGCACAACAGAAAAATCTTGGAAAAATAAATGGATATACTGAAGAAATGTTAGAAGGTCTTAAGGTTATAAAAGTATTTTCGCATGAACAGGAAGCTGAGCATAAATTTGACATATTTAATGAAGAACTATTCAAAAGCTCAGATAATGCAAATAAGTATGCAAATATTCTAGGACCAGTTATTGGAAATTTTGGTAATATAAATTTTGTACTGACAGCTGCCTTCGGATCGATTCTGGCAATAAAAGGGATAGGTGGATTTACTCTTGGAGGACTCGCTTCTTTTTTGCAGTTTACCAGGACTATAAATCAACCTGTATTTCAAATAGCACAGCAACTTAATACGTTTATGCTCGCAGGAGCAGGAGCCAAAAGGGTTTTTGACCTCCTGGATCAGGAAGTTGAATTTGATCAGGGATATGTCACATTGGTAAATGCTGAAATTTCTGAAACCGGAAAAATACAGGAAAAATCTGAATATACTGGCAAATGGGCATGGAAACATCCTCATAATGATGGAACGGTAACCTATGAACAACTCCTTGGAGATATTGTCTTTGAAAATGTTGATTTTGGGTATAATCAAGAAAAAACTATACTGCATGATATTTCATTGTATGCAAAACCCGGTCAGAAGATTGCCTTTGTAGGTGCAACCGGTGCAGGCAAGACAACTATTACGAATCTGATAAACAGGTTCTATGATATTCAGAAAGGAAAAATAAGATACGACGGGATAAATATAGATAAAATACGGAAATCAGATTTAAGATCATCTTTAGGGATTGTACTTCAGGACACGTATCTATTTACCGGAACAATTGAAGAAAATATAAGATATGGAAAACTTGATGCTACGGATAAAGAAGTCATTGATGCAGCAAAGCTTGCCAACGCAGACCATTTTATAAATCATCTTCCAAAAGGATATAAGACAATGCTTACAAGCGACAGTCTATCCCAAGGACAAAAGCAGCTGCTTGCTATAGCAAGAGCCGCCATAGCTAATCCTCCCGTACTAATACTTGATGAAGCTACATCAAGTATAGATACAAGAACTGAAAAGATAGTACAGGAAGGGATGGATAAGCTTATGAAAGGAAGGACTGTATTTGTAATAGCACACAGGTTGTCTACAATAAAAAATTCTGATGTCATAATGGTTCTTGAACAGGGAAGAATTATAGAAAGAGGAAACCATGAAGAACTGATAAGACAAAAAGGTACATATTACCAGCTATATACAGGTGGTTTTGAAAATCAGTATTGAAAAAAAATTTTTCTAGATGTATAAAAACAGAAATTTTATGATATAATAACTATAAGAGATAAATATACTTGTGAGGTAAATTAAATGAAAAAACTATTGTTATTAATATTCTTATTAAATATAGGATTCAGTACTGTTATTTCTGGAATAGGTAAAAATACTGATACTATGATCAATAATAATAAATTAGACTGTATTTATATAGGCAATCCTGATATATTACTTGAAAGAATGTTAAACAAGCTAAAAAAAGAAAAAAAATCAAATGATATATTCTGTGACCGTGATGGTATGAAAATGGCGTATTATTTAATTGAAGGGGAAGACTATAATTTGACTCTAGGAATTGCAATTCCTGTAGATCTTAGTACTACAAATGCCCAGTTTAAAGAAAATTTCCTTAAAAAGCTAGATGAATACAGAACATTTTTTAGAACTCTGGATAAAAGAAATGCCGGCAGCATACCTTTACCTGATAAGGAAGTAATCAGGTTTTATGGTCAAATTACAGGAACAGATAAATTTTTTGTAATAGGAAAATACATAAATGATCTTAATATAAATAAACAGAAAATGGTAGTCAGCAGCCAGGGAAAAGTCTTTTTTGATAAGATTGATCTTTTTAATGGAATGACTGTAGAGTATTCTGATGAAATAGTATTTTAGATATCATATAAATGAAAGTAATAATTACTATAATAAAAATATATTGGAAAAACAATGCCCAAAGTAAAAATACGGGCTTTTTTCTTTTATTTTGAACAGAATTATTGTATAATGATATTTAGAAAATAATATATTTTAAAATATAAATTCTTATAAATTGGAGAAAATTATGAAAAACTATATAAGGAATATGAGTAAAGAAGATACAGTACTTCTGAATTTAAAAAGGCTGTATGATTCATATGGATACAATAAAATAGCACTTCCTACTTTTGATGAGTACGATCTGTACAATGAAAATAAGGATTTCATTTCAGGTAATATACTGACTATTATGAATCCAAGTGGAAAGCTGCTG
>CAYYAV010000293.1:0-2604 GCA_964469865.1 uncultured Fusobacteriales bacterium
GATCAAAGATGACATTATCCTGCACAATCACCTCAGCCCATGCAATATTCTGCACATGGTCGGCTAATAAGTCGCGCATACCGCTTTAATCCAATTTATCTTCTGTACCATTATAATCCATTAATTGGTCAATGGTATTGCTTTGTACATCTTGCGCGGTAAACACAAAAACATCTTCTCCCTCGCCACCAATCAACACATCATTGCCTAAATTGCCCCATAAAAAATCATTGCCTTGGCTACCTTGCAGCGTATCTGCATGATGGCTGCCTGTGATGATTGCGCCACCCATGGCTTCATGATTTGCCAAAGTTTCCCAATCCACTTTTGCCAAGCCTAAATCTATCTCTGTGGCAGTGGGCGTAAATACCCATTGTTCGCCCTCTTGTTTGGCTTGCATTTCCACCCCTTTCACTGCCAATACTTCACCTTGCGCATTTTCAGTTTGCACAATGGCAATAAAAGGCTGATGGTTATTTTCTGCTAATGCACCCTCGCCTTGAGTATGGATAAGAGGTATATCTGTTGCATCATTGGGATTGGCATTTAATTTGGCTTCTATACCATCAGAAAAGCCGTCCTTATCAGTATCGCGCGAATAAGGATTGTTATAATGCTTATCTATGCGCATCCCTGCGGAGAAGTATTTTTGCAGTTCTAAAGTTTTATCATATTCATAGAAGCTGCTCATATCATGCTTACCCCACCAATCACTGCTTTTGAATTCAAACATATTGGCATTTTCATAAGTGCCTAATCCTGTATGTAATTGGGATACTAAATAACCTGCTCCTGCCCCAACTGCTTTGCCTGTTATTGCACCTGCTGCACCTGCAACTGCCGTTGCCGCTAAACTTGCACCCCCTGTAAAAACAGCAGCACCAACAGTCAACAACCCTGCCAACAAACCTAATTTTGAACCTATTTCTACACTTTGTTTTTCAGGTATTCCAGCACTCACCCATTCGCCTTTAATTACATAAGAATTGCTTTGATATAAAGTTGAGCCATCATCATGAGCGGTATCAGATTTAGTTGTTACCATCTTATCGGTTTGAGCGCGTGCCTCTTTTAAGGCTTGCGGTGAAGATGAGTCTACATTTAACTTAGCAGGATTAAATAAAGCACTGCGTTCAAAGCTCTCTGCCCATGTTTTATTCGACTGCATGGTATGAGAAGCAAAATATTGCGCTAAATAACCACCCAATGAATGTCCTGTGGAATACACATTGACAGGGTTTAAAGAAGCCACATATTCAGCAATTTTTTGCAAAGTTTCTACTTGGTCGGGCAATTTTGAAAATGCCACTTTTAAATTATCGTCCCAATCTTTAATGCTTGTGATTCCATCTGTCCCCCGAAAAGCCACGACTGCGTTTTGCAATGTGCCATCAGCTTGATAATTACCGAATACCACATAGCTTAAGCCTTCATCGGTGGTTTCTGTTTTCAGCACTTGCCAATGCTCAGTTAATTCTCTTACATCGGCTGCATTGAGAAAATATTTTGTATTAATTTCTTTTGCAGCTTGTTCAGAATTTGCATCAAATGCTTGTTCTAAATACTGATTGTCATAAGCTAATGACGCAAACATGCGTAAATCGCGTTCCGATACATTCCATGCCTTGGGGTCGCGGTCAGCAATATCAATATAGCCATCACCATCGCTGTCTTGTTTAAAAGACTGCAGTTTTTCTTCAAGTGAAACGGCTTTATTGGAAATATTTTGTACAGGCGTAGTATATTTTAATTTGGTAATATCAAAGACTTGTTCTTTTGAATGCGTATAAGCGACTTGAACACCATTTTGATACATCACTCGCGTGGTAGTGTTATCTGTTATTGTTGAGGGTTCTGTGGCATGGTCTTGCTGCGAATTCTGGGTAGGTTGATGCGCTGATTTTGTGCTTTCGCCAGATGTGCCAGATGGAGTTGTGCTGCTGCCAGCAGTTATTATTGATGAAGATTTTACGGTTTCAGATGCTGATGCTTTGCTAGCAACAGCATTTTTTGTGGCTTGGTTTGCTGGCGTTTTTTGGCTTGATGGTTGAGATGATGGCGCTGAACTTTCTCCACCGCCGCCCCCACCGCCTGCTAATGCGCCTAAGCCTGCTGTGCCTAATAAACCACCTGCCATTACCCATGGTGCATTAAATGACGGGGTTGTGCTGGCTGTGGCGTTTAATTCGCTTGCGAGCATAGGCGTATCATCTGCCAATGCTAAGGGTTCAATGGCTTCTGCAGACGATACCAATGATGAATTTGCTTTTAAAGCAACATCAGTTTGTTGTGGAACAATAGGTTGATTGACTTCAACTGCCGCGACTTGGGGCGCAATCACATTGGTTGGCAATAATGGAACTTCACCAACTACGCCCTCTTCAACTACATCAATAGCGATTGATTGATTGATTGATTGATTGATTGATTGATTGATTGGCAAGATTATGTTCTTTGCTCATTTTAAATTCCCCGAATAATAATGTAAATTTATGAAAATTATTAGAAAGCTATTATTCTAAATTTTCTTCAATCTGTCAATCTTCATAAAAAAACTGCCTGAAAATCTTATTTCAGGCAGTTAGTTAGATTCAGCTTAAAGCA
>CAYYAV010000294.1:0-2584 GCA_964469865.1 uncultured Fusobacteriales bacterium
AGGTTTTAAGGTAACTGCCAGAAGTAAAGACGGAGGAATTGAAGCCATTGAAAAAATTGATGATGAAAGTTTTGTTATAGGAATCCAATGGCATCCTGAAATGATGAATATTTCTGATAATTTTTCGAAAAAATTGTTTAAAAGATTTATAAATGCCGTTATAGAAAGATAACTCATTTATTACATTGACTGAACTGATTATTTTATTATATAATATCTTAAAAGAAGATTTTTAGCTGTCTATTTACTTACATTTTATTAACGATCTTCCATATAAAAAATTTAAAGAAAGTGAGAAATCTATATGGAAAATGCAATGAAACTTTTTGGTGAAAATGTTTTTACTGAAAGTAACCTAAAAAAAAGGGTTCCAAAATCTGTATTTCAGGAATTTCAAGCTTCACAGATTGGAGAAGCGGAGTTATCTAAAGAATCTGCAGAAGTTATAGCCCATGCTATAAAAGACTGGGCTACTAAAAGAGGAGCAACGCATTACTGTCACTGGTTCCAGCCATTAACAGATCTGACTGCTGAAAAGCATGATTCGTTTCTAGAGCCGACAGGAGATAAGGATGTTATTTATAAGTTTTCTGGAAATAGTCTTATAAAAGGTGAATCAGACGCCTCCTCATTTCCAAACGGGGGACTAAGAAGTACCTTTGAAGCTAGAGGTTATACAGTCTGGGATACAAGTTCTCCGCCATTCATAAGAGAGAATAAGAATAGTGTTACTTTATATATCCCTACCGCCTTTATTTCATTTACAGGAGAAGCTCTTGACAAAAAAGTTCCTCTATTAAGATCTATGAATTCAGTTGGAAAACATGCATTAAGGGTTCTTAAGGCATTAGGAAACACTACTTCTAAATATGTGTTCAATACTCTGGGAGTAGAACAGGAGTATTTTCTGGTAAAAAAGGAACTTTTTGAGGCTAGGGAAGACCTTCTCCTCACAGGCAGAACCCTGTATGGTGCACCTGCCCCAAAAGGGCAGGAATTAAGTGATCATTATTATGGAAAAATCAAGGAAAAAATCATTAATTTTATGAGTGATGTAGATGTTGAGCTTTGGAAATTGGGTATTCCTTCAAAAACTAGACATAATGAAGTAGCCCCTAATCAGTTTGAAGTGGCTCCATTATTTTCAAAAGCAAATGTAGCTTCTGATCAGAATCAGATTATTATGGAAACTATTGAAAAGATTGCCTTAAGACATGACTTAGTTGCTTTGCTACATGAAAAACCTTTTGAAGGAGTAAATGGATCAGGAAAACATAATAACTGGTCACTGGAAACTGATGACGGAAAAAATTTATTCAGTCCAGGAAAAGATACTCAGAATAATAAGCAATTTTTATTATTTATCTCTGCAGTAATCGAAGCTGTAGATAGATACTATCCTTTACTTAGAGCTGTTACAGCTACTGCTACAAATGACCATAGATTAGGTGGGCATGAGGCACCTCCTGCCATAATATCTGTCTTTCTTGGAGATGAGCTGACTACGATTCTTGAAAATATAGCCCTTGATAAGCAATCACCTATATCAGCTGCCTCTAAACTAAATTTGGGACTTAATGTCCTTCCTATATTAAATACTGATGCAGGGGATAGAAATAGAACTTCACCTTTTGCCTTTACAGGGAATAAATTTGAATTCAGAATGCCTGGATCCAGTTCTACACCTGCTACTGCAGCTGCAGCTATTAACTCTATAGTTGCAAAAGTTCTGAAAGAATATGCTGATAAACTTGAACTATCTAATAATATAGATGAAACTATAAAAGATATAATTACCAGGACTTATAAAGAACACAGAAGAATCATCTTTAATGGTAATGGATACAGTAAAGAATGGGCTATTGAAGCTGAAAAGAGAGGACTTACCAGTGAAGTATCATCCAATCTTGCATTAAGGTCTTTAATAAACCCTGATATTGTCAGTATGCTTAATGATGTAGGAATGTTAACTGAACAGGAATCAATTGCTAGATATAATGCCTATGCAGAAAGATATGTTACTCATTTGATTATAGAATCTAAAACTTTAATTGATATTGCAAACAAACATATCCTTCCTTCTGGATTAAAATATTCAAATCTTCTTTCTGAAAATATTTCAAAAAATGAAAAATATGGAAAGGAATTTGTAGAAGAACAGGAAGAGATGTTAAAATATATATTGAAAAATATTTCTTCTATAAGAAAAAAAATAAAAAATATTGAAAAAAATATAGTTGAAATAAGAAATGAAAATGACTTGGGAAAACAGACTGATCTAGCACAGGAAAAATTGGTTTCTGGATTAAATTTATTAAGAACTCCATGTGATGAATTGGAAAGAATTATAGACTATTCAATATGGCCACTTCCAACTTATAAAGCACTATTATTTAAATTATAAAATCAAATTCTATATTAAAAAGGGACTGTCAAGTCAGTCCCTTTTATTTTCATCTGTATAAATATTTCTAATAGATAGCCCTTAAGCCCATTCCTGCCCTGAAGTTCTCTCCCTTAGTGTCATATCCGGCATTGAATGTAACTCCTATCCTCTGGTTCTCTATACCGACATTCAGGTCCG
>CAYYAV010000295.1:0-2581 GCA_964469865.1 uncultured Fusobacteriales bacterium
GAATCTTCATCGAAAATGGGTATTTCTTCTTCTGCGAGCCAGGTAAAAATGAGACATGACTTAAAAATATTATTTAATAAGCAGAAAGACTATATTCAAGGTGTAGAAGATATTAAAAAAGGTGTAGAGAAGAAAAAGACTAAGGAAGAGGGGATAAAGGCTCTGAACCAGGCTCAGGCAGCAAGTGTGAATGCTGCAAAGGCTAACCTTGAAAATAAAAGTAGGGAGCTGAATGCTGCTAAAAAAGAAAAGAACCAGCTGATAGCTCAGCTTAGAGGAAAACAAGCTAAACTTAATACTGAAAATAAGAAAATTGAAAAAAGTAATGCTCAGCTGGTAAGCGAAAAGAAAAGACTCAATGCACAGATACAGGCAATTATCCAAAGGGCAATCAGGGAAAGAGAACTTGCTATGGAGCGTGCTGCTGAAGAAAAGCGTAAACAGGAAGAAGCTGAAAGGGTAAGAAGGGAAGCGGAAGCTCAGAGAAAGACGGCTGAAGAAAGAAAGTCTACAAATGAACTTTCAGGAGCTAAAAATGTTCCTTCATCATCTAATAATGTAAAAGTGATAAATACAACGCCTAGTACTACTTCTTCGTCAAAGACTCCGACTGTTCAGACACCTAGGGGAACAGGAAAACTGATAATGCCTATAAATGGTTCTGTTGTTGTAGGATATGGACAAGCAAAGGTTGAAGGACTG
This sequence comes from uncultured Fusobacteriales bacterium, assembly GCA_964469865.1. Lineage (GTDB taxonomy): Bacteria > Fusobacteriota > Fusobacteriia > Fusobacteriales > Leptotrichiaceae > JAGOWQ01. The sequence continues at coordinate 703 of CAYYAV010000295.1, forward strand.
AAAAGTAATGGAATCGAAATCAGAGGTTCTCTGGGACAATCAGTCAAGGCGGCTGACAGTGGAAAGGTTATCTATGCCGGAGCATTAAATGGATTAGGCTCAGTTGTAATCATAGATCATGGTTCACTAGTTACAGTTTATGGAAACTTGTCAGGAGTTTCGGTTTCTAAAGGTGCTAATGTAAGTAAAGGACAGACAATAGGAACATTAGGAAGGGATCAGATATCGAAACAGCCTAATTTATATTTTGAGACTCGTCGTGGGGTAAATGTAGTGAATCCGATGGGTTATCTATAGATTTGATTAAATTTGAGATTCAATTATATTAAAAATATAATAAATCAACTACTGATATATTTTATAAAGCTGAGAGAGATAAAAATAAGAAAATAAAAAATGTAACTCATGTTACATTTTTTTTGTTATTTATATGTTAAAATAAAATATATTTTTATAATCAAAATATATTTGTTAAAAATAAATGAAAAGGTGGCGATAATATGTCAAGAGATATGAAGCAGTTTCTAGATATTAATCTTGAAAAAGTGAAAAAAATGACGGAAATAAAAAAAGATTATTTAGAAGGAAAAAGAAATTTTGAGAAAACGGTAAGTCTAGTTGAAAGTAGCTTTGAAACTATAACTCCTGAAGAATTTGCTTATTCAGAGCAGGAAATAAAGGAACTGGGATTTGATGATGAAGTAGTACATGATAAAATGAATAATCTTCTTGATATATTCAAGTCTAAAATAGTCCAGGTAGAAAAGAAATTACCAAAAGGGCATCCTATAATGATATATAGGGAAGAAAATGATGCAATAAAATCTGTTATTAAAGAAATGAAAGAAGAAGCTATAAAGAATAATCAAGAAAGATTTATAAAAAATAGATGGCTTGAATTATATGATAAAATTTATGAATTTAATAAACATTTAGCAAGAAAGCAACATCAGCTATTTTCATTACTTGAAAAAAAAGGTTTTGACAGACCATCAAGAATAATGTGGTCATTTGACAATGCTGTAAGAGACAGTATAAGTCAGGCAAGAAGGTTATTGGATGAAGGCAAGATAGAGGAATTCATGAACCAGCAAGAAAAAGTATGGGAACTTACAATAGATATAATGGATAAAGAAGAACAGATATTATATCCTACATCATTGGAGCTGATTACAGAAGAAGAATTTAGAAATATGAGAATAGGAGATGATGAAATAGGATACTGTCTGATAGGAAAACCTGAAGGATTTTATCCAGAAAATGGAAAAAATGGTAAAAAAGAACAGACAGATAAGGACTCTATTAAAGATAACCAGGATAATCTAATGAATGAACTAGTGTCTCTTCTTTCGAAATATGGTATGGAAAGAAAAAGTGCGAACAAGACTGATGAAGTATTTGATGTAAGACAGGGAAAGCTGACACTAGAACAGATTAACCTCATTTATCAACATCTCCCTATAGATCTGTCTTTTGTAGACGAAAATGAGATTGTTAAATTTTATAGTGATACAAAACATAGAGTTTTTCCAAGAAGTAAAGGAATAATTGGAAGAGATGTTAAAAATTGTCATCCTAGGGAAAGTGTACATACAGTTGAACAGATAATAGATGCTTTTAGAAATGGGGAACAGGATGAAGCTGAATTCTGGCTTGAAATGAATGGAAAATTTATCTACATTTATTATGTTGCAGTTAGAGATCATGATGGAAAATTCAGAGGAGTACTTGAAATGATGCAGGATGCGACTAGAATAAGGAGTCTAACAGGGTCAAGAAAATTGCTTACATGGGAAAACAGAAGAAAATAAAAAATAGTAATGAAATTAAAAAAACAGATTCCATATTAATAAAATGATAGTTATAGGAGAAATAATGG
>CAYYAV010000296.1:0-2571 GCA_964469865.1 uncultured Fusobacteriales bacterium
CGCTGTGACTGGAGTTCAGACGTGTGCTCTTCCGATCTATTTCTACGCTAATGAATACAAATGTATTTTCTGCTGCTCTTTCCAATGTTCAGCTGGGAAATGTAAAATGGAAGAAAGTAGAATTAAAACCAGATTTGAACAAGGATGGTAAAAAAGATAAGGTAATCATAGAGTATTTTGAAGATGAAAACAAAGTCTATACAAGATTTACTCCACAGGTCAGTGGTGAAAAGAAAGGCAGTACAGAAGAAAAGACTTTTGAAAAGTCTAAATTTCAACAGGAATTTAACAGTTTTATTCAAAAATATATTGAAAACTATCCTTCTTCCATAAAAACATCTGAAAATTCAGTAAAGACAGAACAGAATGGTATAAAGGATGCACAGGATAAAGTGATAACCAAAGAAGAAACCCCTGTAATAACATCAGAACCGGAAAAACCTGTAACTGAAAAACCGGAAATAAAAGAAGAGAAACCTGTGGAAAAAACAGAAGAAAAGCCTAAAATAGAAACAGGTTTAATGAAAGGGCCTTACAGCTATATAACTTATTATTTAAAAGAAAGACCGAAAAATCTTACTTTTAATTATAAGTATACGAAACATTCTCCACTAGATATGGATGAATTCATATTTATAAAGACTGCTTCAAATATAAGAAAAGAGCCTAACGCTAATTCACCTGTGCTGAAAAAGGCAGCATATTCACATAAATTTAAGACAGTTGGAAAAGTTAAGACAAATACAGGCAATGGAACTTCGGAATGGTATGAGGTAGTAGTTGATGGTAAATTAGGATATGTACTTGCCTCAAATGCAATAAAAAGAGAATTTAACTGGACTGATATGATGAGGAGGATAGAGAGGACAAATAAATTTTTCAAGAATGCATTGGAAAACGGCCAGACTGTCTATGTACTTGATGATTATACTCCTCTGGGTGGAGGATCAGGAACTTCCAAAGATAAGTTTGGAAATAGGGAAAATCAGAGTGAAAGAGGTTATATAAATGCCAATTTTACAGGTAATTTTATAAATATTCCAGACAGATCCCTTATGACAATAGTGCAGGAGACTGAAAATTATATTAAAGTAAAGATAGATGCCTATGATGGAGAGTATTATCTGAAACCTTCAATAAAGAGGTTACTAAAAAAGAGTCAGGTAAATGGAGAAGTGACAAGGTTTATCTATGTGGACAGAAGCAGTCAGAATGAAATGGTGATTGAAAAGAATCAGGAATCTGATACATGGAATGTTGTTACAACATCATTCGTGACAACCGGAAAAGATGCGGGAAGTTCTTATGCTACACCATATGGAATTTTCCTCATAGCTTATGGAAAGCCTGTGATGCAATATACAGGTTCTGATAATAAGACAATTGTTGGAGATGCCAGAAATGCAATAAGGTTCAGTGGTGGAGGCTATATGCACAGTATTCCGTCATTGTTTGAACCAAAGGCAACAAGAAACCAGAGAAAAGCTGCTACTGCAAGGAAAATAGGAACATTTCCTGAATCACATAAATGTATAAGGCATTATGATGATCAGATTAAATTTATTTATGACTGGCTCGGGAATTCTTCCCCGGGACATAAACTGGGATACAGGGTTCCTTCTGTTCCTACAGTAATGATAGTAAAATAATAATATATAAAGATGTTTGGGAGATCCATCTATAAAAAAAACCTTTTGGGAGATACGTATGTCCTGTAAAGGGTATACGTATTTTTTATTTATTTGAAAATACGATAACAGTTTATAAGCTTAAGAAAGGAGGATATGATATTTATATCATAAAAGATAGAGAAAATGGAATTTGGAATGAATGAAATAATATGGCTAGGATATCTATTGTTTAACTATACAGCAATTCTGCTAGCTTATAGATATTGGGGAAAGGTGGGGTTACTTATTTTTGTACCACTTTCAGTAGTTCTGGCAAATATACAGGTGCTAAAGATGATGACTTTGTTTGGAATAGATACGACAATGGGAAATATAGCCTTTGGAGGAGTGTTTCTAGTATCTGATATATTATCTGAAATAGAGGGGAAAAAATATGCAAGAAAGATTGTAAGTATAGGATTTGTTACAATGATATTCACAACAATTGTAATGAACTGGGCTATTGCAGTAAAACCCGCAACAATAGATACATTCCAGACACATCTGATAGCAATATTTGGAATGAATGTGGCAGAACTTTCAGTTGTGAGGGTAACTGTAGCAAGTCTTATGGCCTTTGCAGTATCTCAGCTTTTCGATGTATGGGCATACCAGTTTATACGGAAATGGAAACCGGATTATAAGGACATATGGATAAGGAATAACTTGAGTACTATAGTGGGGCAGGTTATAGATAATTCAGTCTTTACAATCCTTGCCTTTGCAGGGGTATATGGGGTAAAGGAACTTTTTATAATAGCCTTTTCTACTTATTTCCTGGAACTGTTCATATCAGTAATGGACACTCCTTTTGTATATATAGCGGCCTTGTGGAAGAAACAGGGAAAAATTAAAGAATTAGAGGAAAGTGTAAATGGAGAGATATAGTGTAATAAAGGAA
>CAYYAV010000297.1:0-2566 GCA_964469865.1 uncultured Fusobacteriales bacterium
ATCAAAAGCTTAACGATGTTAAGTCCACGCTTGAGCAGGTAAAAAAGGAAGCCCTTGCTGAGCCATGTCTTCTTGGTTAGTAAAGTATATGTCATTACCATCAGTATTATAGTAAACTGTTGTAATATCAAAATTTTGTTTTAAAGTCTGGGCAAATGAATCCATCATAAACCAGTTTAAGCTCACTGCATCATGGAAATAGAAATCTTCTTTTTGCGTTTTATCTCCTAGCCCTGAAATTAGAGTTGAGCTAGCTGACCAGTCCACTGTAGCAGTTTCTCCTTCTATTCTCACATGGTTTAGATAAAAATCTAGTCCGGTCCATGAAGATAATTCATCAGCTAGATGAAAAGCAACGAGTGCATCTGAAGCTGGCATCTCGTTGCCAGATGGTAACATTATCTCTTTAGTTTTCTGCTGATTGTCGACATTTCCATTAGAAAAATCTGCAACTAGCGTGAGTCTTCCTTCCTCTGAATCACTATCAATAATATCTCCTTGTCCATCTCCAGTGTAATCACTACTGAAATCCTCATATAACACTGCAGTTTTTTCCCCACCATAGTCAACTGATATGCGATATACTACTTGATAGCCTTCTCCCATAAGTCCATTTTCTGGAGCGCCTACTCCTATAGAATAGATATAGCACTCCCTACCCATAGCAGAATCTAAAAATTCAAGCTCATCAAGAGATATATAAACGCATTTATCTGCTGGAACTCCACCATTAATGCTATAAAAACCCATAGAATCTAGTAAATCATCTGCAAGCACTGCTCCATCTCTAGGAGATACTCCATCACCATAATCACCAGAAAACTCAGCTAGCTCGTAATAATAAACCCCTTGTCTGATTACATCTGCTCCTTCTGGTATTATTTCTTCGATTAAATCTCCTCTGCCCTCTTCCTCAGGAAAATCAGATGTTTCTTGATCTGTTTTAGTACATCCGAAAAGTGTAAAGCTTAAAATCAAGCTTATTGCCAATATCAGGATTTTTTTCATTTTATTTTTCCTCCTCTAAACCCATCCTGCTACTTATATTCTTATTCATTTATTACAGTATCTATAATCAGCTCACTTGTTACATAAATAGGAATATTAATTTTACTTACTCCATCTTCACATCTAACTTCACACTGAATTTCAGTTTCTCCTTCTGCTACAGCTGTAACTACATTATTTTCATCTACAAGAGCAACCTCATTATCAAGAGACTGAGCTGTTAATGTATACGGCAAATCAGCAGGAATAATCGCTATCAGTTCACTAGTTGTTTTTGGTGTCATGATAGAACCATCAGCAATCATTACATTCACAAGCTTTTGAGATGAGCTCTCAGCGTTTCCATCAACATCACTATCTAATTCTTCTTCAGATATATTATCAGGATTTTCTGTAATAAAATAATCCATCATAGGCTGAGCTGAACCGAATATCATAACAGGTTCAATATCATCATCAGCCCGAAACACAGCGCTTAAATCTTTTGCAATGAAAAATTTTGCAAGCACTTTTTTGCTGTCATCAAGCACTGCTTCAACTGTATAAAACCAATCTGAAATAAGAGAATCAGGATAATTGATTGTATACTGTCCTATATTTCCATTAAGACTAGTTGCTACTGTTGGAAGGAATTCTATTATTTCACCTACTGATACATCAGAAAGCTCTACGTGGTCATCTACAAATAAGTATTTACCATCAGGTGATATTTCCAAAGCCCCGTCATGCTTTGCATCTACAGTCTGTCCATCTTGAGATAAGTCAAATTCAAGAGTATATTGATTTTCAGCATCTTCTATAGTTTCGTAGGTTCCTTTTCCATTATCATCAATAATCATTACGCCAGATACTATGGTATCCACTGCCAAATCCTCAGATTCACTACCCTGCATCAATCTAAACTCAAATAAAGCACAAGAATTAGATAGATATTTTATCATCAGAGTACTATTGTCATATTGACTAGAATTTTCTCTAGTAAATGTAGCATTCATTGTTTCCCATTTTTCAAGAGAAATTGAATTTACAGGTGTTTCTATTTCTTGATTTTCTGGCTTTGAATCTTCATTTTTTTGAGTACATCCACCCAAAATCAAAGCTATGGATATTAAAAATATAGGTATAATATTCTTTATCATCCTTTAGGCACCTCCAGTATTTTTAAGTTCAGTGTCTTTTCAAGAACTTTTTTATTTGCTGATGAGGTGATAATAAAGGTATACTCCCCAGATGGATTCTTCTGACCATTTGTGTAGCCGTCCCATGCAAAAAATCCTGTTTCGTTATTTGTTTTACGTACAGGAGTATCAGTTCCCCAATCTGCTACTAAATAACCCGCTGCGTCGTATACTTTACAATATAGTCTCTTCCCTTTCATGTTCTTACATTGAATGTTAATCTTGTGCATCAATTTTCCTTCTTTATCATAATAGATTTCATATGATTTATATGCGAATGAAGGATCTGGTGCTTTATGATTTATACCATAAGACCATGTCCAGCCCTGAACTTCTCCATAGGCATAGTTCCAATCTGATGCGTGTACCTTTAGTGTGTA
>CAYYAV010000298.1:0-2559 GCA_964469865.1 uncultured Fusobacteriales bacterium
AAATCTGGATGTATTATCAAAATACCATGAAGAAAAGATAGAGAAATTTATAGACTATCTCCTGTATGGAATCATAGAAAAACACTGATATTTCGTATTATTTGAAGCATGTATTTAAAAATCTGTATATTATCCTAAATTATCTTAATTAATATAAATTAACATATGGAGTTCTAATATGAATAAAAGTGTAAATGGATTAAGATTATTATTTTTAGGCTTATTTATAAGTAGCATCATAGGATTCACTTCATTCCTTTTCCTTATTCTTGAAGGATTTTTGGTTGATGTCTTATGGCACGGTGACCATGATATAAGCCATGATAATACATATATATTTGTAATTTGCATTATAGGATGGATTATAATGAGCTCATTGAAAAACAGATGGGGACAGGACATTCCAAAAACAGCACACACTTCAATGGAAGAGCTCAAATTAAACAGGACATTGAATTATAACGATATTTTCAGAAATATGCTGTCAGCTCTCCTTATCCTGATACTTGGTGCAGGAGTAGGCCCGGAAGCTACACTGCTTAGCATTGTGATTTCCTTTTCAGTATGGGAAGCAGACAAATTGAGATATTTCTATTATAATGCCGATAGCATTAAAAAATTATCCTTTATAGAAAAATTAAAGTGTCTGCTATCTTCTGACGACTGTCTATATAGATATGATGGAAACAGGGCTATACCGTTAAAAAAGAAAAAAATGCTGGTTTCATTTTTCATCATTAATGGACTTATAAGCTTTACTGTTCTTATGAACATGACCGGACAGCCTTCCTTTATTACTAAAATGGGAAGTTCATCCTGGAACAGGAATGAACTATGGCTTATTTTACCGCTGCTGTTATATGGAATACTTTTTGGATCTATATTTAACAGTATGTCAAAATTTATAAAGAAATGTTTTAAAAAAGTTAAAATCCCAGTAATTTTGAAAACTTTTATAGGTTCCGCTTCCATCTTTATTGTGGCAGTATTATTTCCTAATCTTCTGTTTTCAGGACAGCATTCCCTGCATCTTGTAACGGAAATAGGTATAAATGAATCTTTTATGGTTTTGTTTAGCTTGTCTGCCATTAAGCTTATCTTTCTGGAGATATGTCTAAATACAGGATGGACTGGCGGAAATATATTCCCGGTTGTTTTTTCAGCAATTCTCCAGGGATTTGCAATAGCTAAGCTGGTTCCGGGTATGGATACAGTATTCGTAGTTTCGGTTGTTTCCATTTCAATCGTAATGACAATAATAAAAAAACCGATTCTTTCAGGACTTTTTGTATCTCTATTTTTTCCGATAGTACTACTTCCAATAGAAATATCCATAATCACATTGTTCACACTATTTGAAATAATACTGAAAAAGTCAAAAATAGGAAAGAGCTCCTCCATACATTAAAAAATCAGTAAATAATTAATTTATATTCTTAAACTAACTGAAATATTTAGAAAGGTAAAATATTATGAAAAATTTTTATGAAGAAAAAGATATGAAATGGATAAGGAAGACGGCAGTTATTTCATTAACTTTATTATCTATCCTGCTTTTTTTCAAAGTGTATGCATACTTTGAAAATTCAGTCCAGGTTATAATAGGGACAATGTTTCCTTTTATCCTTTCTTTTATAATAGTATATACTCTCATGCCCTTTATTAACATGCTAAGTGAAAGATTCAAGATAAAGAGAGGCATTTCCATAACACTGGTTCTCTGCCTATTTTTCCTGTTTTTCATATATGTTATACTGGCTGTCATACCTTTACTGGCTGAACAGTTTGGAAGCTTTATAGGGTTTATAAGCAGTAATCAGGACGCATACCAGAAAAATCTGCTGCAGTTTCTGGAAACTAACAACATCAATATAAGAAATTCCATTATAAATTCAAAGGAAATGATAGCAGGGCAGATTTTTAAAGTCATAGGTTCCAGTATATCCTTTCTGACAGGTTCTTTCAGCCTTATCTTCATGACTCCTGTATTTACAATAATGCTCATCTATAGTTATGACAGTATAGGAAAAGGGATAAAGAAGAATCTGATAGAATTCAACAAGGAAAAATGGATTCCACTTATAAGCCAGATAGACAATGCCATAGGAAGATATATAAAGGTAACGGTCCTAGACAGTATTATAGTAGGAACCTGCTCCTATATAGTATTCTTCTTTCTAAAACTGGAATATAGCCCACTTTTTGCCATAATGATAGGAGCATGGAATGCCATCCCTTTCATAGGTCCATTTATAGGACTGATTCCTGCTGTACTTTATGCAGCCACTAAGTCATTTAAACTGGTTGTGCTTATTATAGTCCTCATAACGATTGTCCAGACTATAGAAGCAAACATATTAAAACCATGGATGACAAGTAAGTCTGTAGATATACATCCTATTACAACTCTCCTCGTTGTACTTGTAGGAGGGGCATTATTCGGGATGGGCGGTGCATTTGTAGCCATCCCTGTGTATATAGTAATGAAGCTGATTTTCATTTTTTACATTAAAAATAAACAGGAACAGCAGTAAAAAATTAAAGCTGGAAATACTGTAT
>CAYYAV010000299.1:0-2549 GCA_964469865.1 uncultured Fusobacteriales bacterium
TCTACACGTACTGACACACTCTTTCCCTACACGACGCTCTTCCGATCTCTGGATGGACTTCTCTTATCAGGAGGAGTAGATCCTGATCCAGTCCTATTTGGAGAAGATTGTCTTCAAGGACTTGGAAACATATCTCCTGAAAGAGATAAATTTGAATATATGATGTTAGAAGAATTTGAAAAAAATAAAAAGCCTATTTTAGGTATCTGTCGTGGATTACAGTTAGCAAATATCTATTATGGAGGTACTCTTTATCAGGATATTTCTTATGTTAATACTCAAATTCAGCATAAACAGAAATGGCATCCTGATCTTCCGACCCACAATGTAGATATTCTTGGAAATAATCATATTTTTTATGAGATTTTTGGCAAAAATACAAGAGTTAATTCATTTCATCACCAGATGATAAAAGATATTGCCCCTTCACTTACTCCTATTGCAGAATCTTCAGATGGCATAATAGAAGCTTTCTGGAAAGAAGACCATCCCTTCTTTTATGCTACCCAATGGCATCCAGAAATGATGTCCGTAAGAGGTAATAAAGATATGAAAAAAATTTTTAATAAATTTATAGATGCCTGCCTGTAGATTTTATTATTATTGTTTCTAATAGAAAAAGAAATGCCTATAAATTAAATATAATTTTAAGGCATTTCTTTTTTATTCAAATTAATTTAACTATTATATTAAATTTCGCCTTGTTCTTCCTTAAGTTTTTTATGATCCCATATCCTAAAGAATGGATAATAAATCAGTCCTGTTACAAAGAAGTTTACAATTTGGATAACTGCCCCCGAAATTTTTCCTGTAACCAAATATCCTGATATAATTGGTGGAGTTGTCCATGGAATGGCAACTCCTGTAGGTCTTGCCACTAATCCTATTTTCATAGCCCAATATGTTATGGTTACAGCTGCTAGAGGAGATAAGATAAATGGTATTATAAGTAATGGATTCATTACTATTGGTAAGCCAAATAATATAGGTTCATTTATATTAAATAAGGCTGGTCCCAGTGATAATTTACCGATTTCTTTCAACTGCTTACTTTTTGACCATAATAGTAACATAATTGCTAAGGAGAAAGTTGTTCCTGATCCTCCCATTGACTGAAATATATCAAAAAACTGCTTAGTAACGACATTAGGCAAAGCTTGTCCCTGTTCAAACGCCATCCTATTTTGGTCCATTAATACATAAAGAGCCGGATCCGCTACTCCAAATACAATATTTGCTCCGTGAAGACCACATGTCCATAAAAGATGGATTAATGTAGTTATTGCCAGCACTCCTCCATATGAAGCCCCGATTGCTGTGAGCGGCTTGGTCAACAGAACACTTACTACATTATGTATACTCGCAAAAGGAGTAACTTCAAATAATACCCTTATTACTAAAGCTGTAGATATTATAAAAAATCCCGGAATTAAAGCTGCAAAAGATTTTGAAACTGCTGGCGGAACCATATCAGGCATTTTTATAACCATATTTTTCTTTACAACAAAATTAAATATTTCTGTAGATAAAATAGCCATTATAATTGCAACAAATAGTCCGGCACTTCCGGTAAGACCTGTAGGTATTCCTGATGCAGTTAACTCTCCATATTGTTCATGTTTAAAATTTATCACAAAAGGAGTCACTAGAAGAAAAGAAATCAGTCCCAATATTGCTCCTGAAATTCCATCCAGCTTATATCCTTCAGACAGTCTATAGGCAATTCCAAGACATGTAATAATTGCTATCATGTCAAATGTAACACCTACAGGATAAGATAGCCATCTTTGGATAACTTGTCCTACTTCATTATTCTTATAAAAATCGACAAGTGCAGGTATTGGTAAATTTGCCAAAATTAAAAATATTGACCCCACTATGATAAATGGTACTGTTATAATAATCCCATCCTTTATTGCTGACAGATGCCTTTGATTTGCAATTCTGGCTGCAACAGGCATCAGTTTTTCTTCCAGTACATTTGTAAATTTATCCATAAAATTTGCCATATAATTTTACTCCTCTATTCTATTTTTATTTTCTTTCTAAATAACTAACCTTTAAATTTGATTAATTTAATTTCTCATTTTTCTCTATATTAACCTATTAAAGACAATGCCTGATCCAATACTTTCTTACCATTCATCATCCCATAATCGACCATGTTAATAGCCTCTATTTTTTTACCATATTCATCTGCTATTTTTTTTACTTCAGGTAATGCATATTTAACCTGTGGTCCTAATAAAACAACATCTGCCTTTGGAACTTCTGTTGCAGCTTTATCCAAAGGTTCTGCCCATATTTCCACTTCTACCCCCCTTGCTTCTGCTTCTGCCTTCATTTTGTTTACCAATAAACTTGTTGACATACCTGCTGCACAACATAATAAAATTCTTTTCATGACTTTGTCCTTTCTGAAAAGCTCCTCTAAAAAAATTTAATATAATTTATTAAAAACCTAGAAACAGCCCTCTTTAAAAAATTAAAATTTATTTTTTTCTTTATACTCTATTTATATCATATATTTGTATTTTGTCAAATATTCT
>CAYYAV010000300.1:0-2529 GCA_964469865.1 uncultured Fusobacteriales bacterium
TTATCCTTTCCTGCTCATGTGGAAGCAGCAGCTTTATAGTCCCGTATATAGAGGCAAATACTCCCCCCCTGTCAATGTCTGCCACAAGAATCACTGGAGCATCTGCCATTTCTGCCATTCCGGTATTTACTATGTCGTCTTCCTTAAGGTTAATTTCAGCCGGGCTGCCTGCCCCTTCCAGTACACATATGTCAAAGTTGTCCCTTATATGCCCGTACGCCTTCATAATATCCTTTTTCAGGTTATGCTTATATGCAAAATATTCCCTGGCATCCATGTTTTTATATACTTTACCGTTTATTATGACTTGAGATTTCCTGTCTGTCGTAGGTTTCAAAAGAATTGGATTCATCCAGCTTTCAGGCTCTATATTTGCCGCTTCAGCCTGTACAACCTGTGCCCTCCCCATTTCCTTGCCGTCTTTCGTTATAAATGAATTCAGTGCCATATTCTGGGATTTAAAAGGGGCAACACTGTACCCGTCCTGATAAAATATACGGCAAAGCCCTGCCGTTATTATACTTTTTCCTACATTTGAGCCTGTCCCAAGGAGCATTATGTTCTTATGTGTTCTTTTCATTTTTGTTAAGGTCCTTTCAGAGTTGTGATTTATTTTTTAAAAGCTTTTCTTATACGATACATCAAATTTTCATCATAATCAATTTCATCATTTTTAGTTAAAACTCTACTTTCAACCTGTTCCCCGTATTCTTCCAGAATCTCCTGTGCATCTTTCAGCATTCTGTCATCTAATTCAATTAATCCCGGTTCATTCAATATCTTAAATGCCCACTCCTTTACTTTCCTCTCATCTTCCAGATCTATGACATAGTTCATCATATCGTACATTGCAGGAGCATATTTCATATTGGCAACTCCTTCATACATTTCATATGCTTCTTCTTCAGTCTTTCCAAATTCGCTGACACATTCATAAAGTATAGCAAGTTCATAAGTAGACTTTATATCTCCCATTTCCTGTCCGGTCTTATACCACTTTGCTGCCGTTTCTGTATCTTCTTCTATCGAATCTGAGTAATCTCCAAGGTAATAGGCAGCCTCTTTCAATCCCAGTCCATAAGCCTTTTCAAATGTACTTTTAGCTTTTCCCTCGTCATCTGTGATATAATATGATTTTGCAAGTGTTAAATATCCTATTTCATTGTAATTTACCGCTTCAGAAAATAGTTTCTGGGCATTTTCATAATCTTTCTTCTCTAAAAATTCATTCCCCTGATTAATCAGAGCCATAAATTTTCTGTCTTTCTCGCTTCCAGCCATAAGTTCCATATTTTTAATCATATCATAAGTCAATCCTGTAAGCTGACTTTCATTTAGTATTTTCTGCTGCCATTCCACAACTTTTTCAATCATATTCTGTTTAAAATACAGTCTGACAATATTGTACATTGCTTCGATATCATTTGTACCTGCTAATTTCAGATAAAATTTTTCTGCATTTTCATAATCTTCCTGTTCTTCAGCATTTTTTCCAAGCTTTACTATTGAAGTAATATCCCCTTTTTCAGCACCGGCATTATACCAGTCCTTTGCAGCTTCAAAACTTCTGGATTTCTCTTCAAGCAGCCCAAGATAATAGGCAGCTTCTTTTATTCCACCATTATATGCGGAACTAAGCATCTTTTTTGAATTCTGAATATCATTTTCACAGTAATAATAATATTTTCCCAATTCATAATTTCCCCTCATACTGATTTTTGCTGCTTTTTCCAACTTCTTCCTTGCCCCTTTAAAATTTCCCGAGGCCATATCTTCCTTTGCAAAATAAATATGTTTTGAATATTCTATATTTTCTTCTTCACTATATTCCAAAGATTTTGTAGAGTTATTCATTGAAACCGTTTCTTTCCCAAACATATCCCTGTCATTTATTTCTTCCTGATATTCAGATTTATTTTCCAAAAAACCTGTATTTTCATTATCATCTTCCTCAAAATCTTCTCTTTCACTTATTTCTTCGGAAAAATCATCTAGTTTCTCTAACTTTTTAAGATTTCTTGCATTTAGTATTATAAAAAGGGTAACCACTACTACTCCGATTATAATTGATATTAATATTCCCATATTCTCCTTCTTCTTCCTTTTCTAAAAATATTGTTATCACTGTTTTTATTATAGCATAAAATACCTTCTATTTCTTAATATATTATGTTTGATATATACTGCTCTCAGAAACTCAAAAAACTGCTTCAAAGCAATCAAATAGAAATATATAAGTATTTTATATTTACTTTATATAAAACATTACTTTAGAAGCAGTTCTTTTTAAAATTCATCATATCCATTAAAATCTGCATTTCAATTAATTAAACTAAATCCATATTGTTATCAAACTTTTCTTATTAGTTAGCAGAAACAACTGCATCCTTCATTTTACATGCTTTTACATCTTCACTATTTAAAGTGGCATTAAATTCCCAGTTTTCATTTTTCTCTAATAAAGAAATGCTGTCAACGGCACCTCCAACTACTCCACCTACTGCACTTCCTACTAAAGCACTTGCTAGA